>JAOZSY010000216.1 GCA_029939445.1 Bacteroidales bacterium | reverse complement strand
AGGAATCTATCAACATCTTCATCTAGTTTAGAGCCTCCAATTCCAAAGAATTGTAGTTGTCCACCAAATGTACTATATAATTTTTTTCCAGCTATTCTATGCAGTAGCTTGCGTGTAAATGTCATATTGTATAAGAACCGCTTTAAAGGGGAACTTGTAAGCTCTGGACGTATTTTAGATTTAAAAATCTTGTCCATTATTAAAGGCACTGTAAACATTAATGTTGGTTTTACTGACTTTAATGCGGGCATTAATACCGATGCTGTTGGTGGCTTCTTAATATAGTGAATTGATGCTCCACACATTACACCATATATATTTCCTAAAGTGAACTCATAAGAATGCGACATTGGAAGTATAGAAAGGAAGCGGTCTTTTTCTGTAACAGCGTATGTATCATAACATTGTATGCTATTAGAAAAAAGATTCTTATGAGTAAGCATTACTCCCTTCGAAGTGCCAGTTGTTCCGCTTGTGTAAATAATTGAAGCGAGATCTTTTCCTACTACCTTTGGTAATTTGAAATCTTCAACATCTTTCTCATTAGCATCACAGAAATTATCTTGTCCTATTAATTCTTCATTAATATTTGTAGTAAAGTCGTTTACAAGGACTATTTTACTAGCAATCTTGATGTTTGCATTTTTTAATTTATTAGCCTGATTTAGTGATATGAAAGATAGCTTTGAACCTGAGTGCTCAAAAATATGCTCAGCTTCTTTTGCTGAAAAATCTGGTAATATTGGAACAGCAACAGCTCCAATACTTATAATTGCAAAATATGATATTAGCCAATTAGGACCGTTCTCACTCCATATTGCAACTCTATCGCCAAATTCTATATTATTGTTTTTAAGACAAATTGCTAGCTCTAAAGCTTTTTTATGGAAATCTTTATAAAGTATGTAATCCTCTCCAACATAACATAATGCAGGATTTTCTGGAAATTTTTTCGCAGTGTTTTTTAAGAAATTGAATAGATTTTGATCATCAACTTCGCTTAATAAATAAGGTGCTTTCATAAGTTTTATTATTACTATTATTAGCAAATATAAAACTATTTATTGTATTTATACTAAAATTGCTAAAAGAATAACTTATTTTATAATTATTTTTATAATGGGTTGTTATTTATTGTTTTCAATCCAAGTGAAATCATCATATCTTTTAAACCATGTAAGTTGCCGTTTTGCATATCTGCGGCTATGAGTTTTAATATCCGTAATGGCTTGTTCTAAGCTTATCATATTGTCAAAATATTGAAATAGCTCTTTATAGCCAACAGTATTCAGAGCATTAAGGTCTTTGTTTGGAATAAGTCCTTTTACTTCTTCAATAAGCCCATCTTTCACCATTATATCCACACGTTTATTTATTCTATCGTAAAGGATTTCTCTAGGCATATTCATTACAATCTTCTCTATTTTAAAATTTCTCTTAATTTTTTTTTCAGTACGTTGCGATGAATATGTTTTGCCAGTTTGTATACAAACTTCAAGAGCTCTTTGTAGCCTTTTATGATTGTATATATCAGCCTTTGCAAAATAATCGGGGTCTAATCTACGTACTTCATCCTGAAGGTATTCAATGCCATATTTGGCAAATTTATCTTTTATCTCTTGTCGTAGTTTAGGCTCGGCATCAGGCAAATTATCTATACCATAGCATAGTGCATCAATATACAAACCTGAGCCTCCAACTGCAATTACAGTATCATGAGTCTTAAATAGTTCTTCTATTTTTTTTATGGCTTCTTTTTCATAAATGGATACATTATAGTAATTGTGAATAGAAAGATTGCCAATAAAATGATGTGGTGCCGCATTTAATTCTTCTTCAGTAGGAGCAGCAGTTCCAATTTGCAATTCCCTATAAAATTGTCGCGAATCTGTAGATATAATTTCAGTATTATACTCCTGTGCTAGTTTTATTGCATAGCTAGTTTTGCCAACAGCCGTTGGCCCTGCAATTACAATAAGTTTTTTCTCAGCTTGATCCATTAGAATTCAATTCTTAAACCATCATAAGCAAAACTCACATTATTTGGGAGGTCTCTACTTGTCTCATTATGAGTACCCATTAAATGACTAATATGTGTAATATATGCCTTATTTGGATTTATTTTCTTTATTACTTTTAAAGCTTCTTCTAGATTGAAATGAGAAATATGCTTCTCCTTCCGTAATGCATTTATTATGAGAATCTTTGTGCCTTTGAGCAATTCATAGGAGCTTTCAGGAATAAAATTAGCATCAGTAATATATGTCAAATCATTTATTCTAAAAGCTTTAACACTTAGTTTATGGTGCAATAATGCTATGGGTGTTATTGTTGTTTTGCCAATAATGATTTTCTCTTCCGTTATTTCCTTGAGGTTGAAACTAGGAAGTCCAGACATTCTTTTTTTTGCAAATGCATAATGGAATTCCTTTTTTATACTATCAATAGCAGACTTATCTGCCCATATATTCATTGATTCTTTTTGTAGGTAGTTGAAAGCTCTTACGTCGTCGAGCCCTCCAATATGATCTTTATGTCCGTGTGTGATTAGTACAGCAGAAAGCTTATCTGTATTTTGTTTTAATAACTGTTGTCTGAAATCTGGGCCTGCGTCAATTGTGAAAATATCATCTTCATTTTCTATTAAAACAGAGCTCCTTAGTCGTTTATCTTTTTCATTATCGCTTTGGCAGATTGCACATTTGCAGCCTATTACAGGTATGCCTTGTGAGGTTCCGGTGCCCAAAAACGTTAATCTCATTTGATATGTTTTATATTAAAATAGCTCTCCAATAAGTAATAATAAATCAAATTATTATTCGTCACAAATGCCTTTTGATTATATATTTATATTATTTACAAAGTTAGAATTAATTATACTAATCTTCAGCAAAATATTTCAGCATTTTTCGATAGGTAGAAAATACGTTTGCTCTTGATACAAAACCAACGTATTTACCATTGTCAACTACAGGGATATTGTAGTTTGATGATTTATGGAATTTCTCAGCAATATTATTCATAGTGTCATTCATATTTATCACCTCAATATTACAATACATAAGGTCAGAAACAAATGTGGTTTCGTATAATTCTGTATTAAACATAATTTCCCGAACGTTATCCATAGCAATAACTCCTTCAAAGTTATTATCCATATCTACAACAGGAAAAATATTTCTTTGAGATTTTGCAATTACTCTTACTAATTGACCCAAAGTTTGATTCCTATTTACAGTATAGAAATTACGTTCAATAACCTTATTTATAGTCATCATACCTAAAATGTTAGTATCAGGGTTGTGGGTGCGAAGTTCTCCACGTTTTGCAAGCTGAATTGTATATACCGAGTTGGACTGAAATATCTTTACAGTGGAATAAGCTACCACACTAACAATCATTAATGGAATAAACATTTGATAGCCGCCAGTAAGGTCTCCAATAAGAAAAATTGCTGTTAATGGTGCATGTAGATTTGCTGCAATTAGTCCAGCCATGCCTGCCAATGCAAAGTGGCTACCATTTATAGAAATTAGTTTGAAATGATTTACTAAATATGCAAAAAGAAGACCTAAGTTACTGCCTAAGAATAGCGAAGGAGCAAAAATTCCACCTACACCACCCGCTCCAAAAGTAAGAGATGTAGCTATTACTTTAAAAAGTAAGATTAAAACAATAAATCCAATTGTGTATAGGAAATTACCATCTAAATTACTGTAGAATGTGTTGAAGAACACATGTTCTGTATTTCCTGCTAAAGCAGCGTTAATACCTTCGAAACCCTCACCATATAAGGAAGGGAAAAAGAAAATTATTAAACCCAATAAAGCACCACCAATAAATAGCCTTTTCCAAACACTTTCCATTGCATCAAAGGTTTCTGTAATAAACATATATACTCTTGTGAAATACACTGCTAATAGGCCAGAGAATACCCCCAATAAAATGTAGTAGGGTAATTCTGTTAATTTATATGATTCAATAATCTGTACAGGGTATATTGTTCCTACTCCAAGAAAAAACATAGATGTTAAAGCTGCCGTTGCTGAGGCAATCAGTAAGGGTACTACTGATGCAACAGTAAGGTCAATCATTATTACCTCCAATGCAAAAACTACTGCTGCAATAGGTGCTTTAAAAATAGCAGCCATTGCTGCTGCTGTTGCTGCTCCTAAAAGTATTATAAGTTGTTTGTAGTCAAGTCGTAAAGCAATTCCTATATTAGATCCAAAAGCAGCACCAGTAGATACAGTAGGACCCTCTAGTCCAACCGATCCGCCAAATCCTACTGTAAGAGCACTTGTTATAATTGAAGAAAACATATTGTTGCTTCTTATCTTTCCATTGGTTTTAGAAAGGGCATAAAGTACAGATGGAATACCATGACCAACAGGCCTTTTTAATATGTATTTTATGAAAACTATTGTAAGTCCAATTCCAATTATTGGG
>JAOZSY010000038.1 GCA_029939445.1 Bacteroidales bacterium | reverse complement strand
GACAAATTTTAATCTTATTTTGACCCACAGGGCAATGATTAAAATTTTGTTATGTAACTCATATGACCATTAAAAATATAAAAAATATGAAACAAACATTACTATTAATATTTATAGCATTTGCAATAGGTGTAAATGCTCAAAATGATGAAAAAGAAGGATGGGATAAAGGTCTTACTATAGGGCTAAATGGAAGCCAAACATCCTTTTATAATTGGGCAAAAGGAGGTGAGAATCAAGTTTCCTTAAGTGGCAACATTGTAGGAAAAGCTAACTACCTAAATGAAAACATATCATGGGACAACCTATTACTTATGGACTTAGGCTCTTCACGACAAGGAAAACAAGATTGGCGTAAGGGTGATGATAGATTTGAATATAACACTATCTTCGGAAAAAAAGCTAACGACAAATGGTATTATTCAGCTTTATTCAATTTCAAAACACAGTTTACTACAGGTTATGAATTTGCTGATGATGGAAGCGCAACTTATATCTCTAATTTCATGGCACCTGCTCATGTAAAAATTGGTCTTGGTATGGATTATAAGCCTAATAAGGATTTATCAGTATTTATTTCGCCTGCTACAACCAAATGGACAATTGTTAAAGATCAAGCACTAGCAGATGCCGGTAAATTTGGTTTGGAACCTGCAGAAACAATTAAAGCTGTTGATGGTAGTGATAGCATTATTATTACCCCTGCAAATAAAGTAAGAACTGAATTTGGAGCTTTAGTTCGTTTAACTTATTCTAAGGATATAATGAAGAATGTAAACTTCGGAACAATTCTTGAACTTTATTCTAATTATTTACAAAACCCCCTGAATATTGATGTTGATTGGGAGTTTATTTTTACATTAAAAGTTAATGATTTCCTAAATGCGCAAGTAAAAGGACATTTAATTTATGATGATGATGTAATGATTGACATTGATAGCAATGGAGATGGCTCTTTTGACACTCAAGGCCCTAGAACTCAATTTAACGAAGCACTTACAATAGGTATTGTTTATAAATTATAAAAAAATGCTTACTTTTGAAGTGGAATTAGTAAAGTTCTACTTCAAAATATTACAAGACCATTATATAGGGCCTATTAATAGTAGTCCCTATCTTTTTTTAAAGAAACATAAAAACAATATGACAGATAAAACAAAGAAATTGTATTTACTAAGACATGGTGAAGCTGAGGATTTTTCTGTCAATAATAATGATGTTTTAAGAAAACTTACTGATGCAGGAAGAGCACAGATCAATCAAATAGCTCAATATATAAAAGAAAATCATATTAAGCTTGACCAAATAATATCGAGCCCAGCAGAGAGAGCAAAAGAAAGTGCTGAGATAATAAAAAAATTACTAAACCTACATGATATTATATATGTAGATAATTTATACCCAAGTACAACTAGTAGCATTTACGACGCTATTGTTGCTACTGAAGATGATATTAATAGCATTTTGATTATTGGTCATAACCCTGGCTTAAGTTCCTTTGCACAAGAGTATATGCAATTTAACGCCGCTAGCTTACCAACTTCTGGCATTATTGCTTGCACTTATGATACTGCTTCTTGGGCCGAATTTGCCTTAGTTACTGCAAAAAGAAATTTTGTAACATCTCCAAAATAGATAAATGTATAATACTAATAATAGAGAACTGAGTTGGATTGATTTTAATGGAAGGGTACTTCAAGAGGCCAATGACAAATCAAATCCAATTATAGAAAGAATTCGATTTCTGGGCATCTTCTCAAATAATAGAGATGAGTTTTTTAAGGTGCGGATAGCGACTCTACGCCGCATGATATTATTAGCAAAAAAAAATAGTGACGAGCAAATACAATTAAACGAAGAATTAGAAAAAACGCTTGCTGTAGTTGGAGTACAAGAAGTTACTTATACCGACTCTTTCACTCGTATTATTAAAGAATTAAAAAATAATAATATTAGTATTATCAATGAGAAATCACTGAATATTAATCAAGAATTATTTATAGAAGACTATTTTCGAGAAGTTATCCAGCCTAATATATTTCCAATAATACTTGATAATTTTAATGCCGCTCAAATGCTTAATGACAGCATTATATATATGGCTGTAAATTTATCCTCAACAAAAGAAGAGAAGAAAGACCTTCATTTACTAATTGAAGTACCTGATTATATACCAAGGTTTCATAAACTTGAAGATGACAATGGACAAACTATCCTAATATTTATTGAAGATATAATACGTTATAATTTACTGTCGTTATTTGCAAAATATGATTACGATAATGCGGAAGGCTATATTATTAAATTTACTCGCGATTCGGAATTAGATATTGATAATGATGTTTCTAAAAGTTTTATTGAAGTAATGTCGGAAAGCGTTAAAAAGCGCTATAAAGGAATCCCAATTAGATTTATTTATGACAATAAAATACCTAAGACGCTACTGAGTAAGCTAATCAAAAAACTGAATATTACTACTCAAGATTACCATACTCGCGGTGGCGGAAGGTATCATAATCTAAAAGATTTGATGAACTTTCCAGTGCTAAATACTGATTTAGTTTTCAATAAATTACAGCAAATATTTCACCCTGATTTACCAAGAGATAAACAAATTTTTTCACAAATTAGGAAGAAAGATATTCTATTAAACTTCCCCTATCATAGTTATTATCATATTATAGACTTGCTTCGCGAGGCTTCAATTGACCCAAAAGTTAAAAGTATAAAGATGACTTTTTATAGGGTAAATGACGATTCGCTGGTAATGAATGCCCTTATTAGTGCTGCGCGTAATGGGAAAAGAGTAAAAGTATATATGGAGATTCAAGCTAGGTTTAATGAAAAATCTAATATATTATGGACTCAAAAACTACAGCGAGAAGGAATTACCATTTTGCCAACTATTCCAGGGATGAAAGTTCATGCTAAACTTATATTAATACGACGTAAGCAATCAGGAAAAGATTTTTATTATACCAATGTAAGTACAGGAAACTTTCACGAGTCTACCTCAAAGGTATATAGCGATTTTAGTCTCCTAACTGCAAATCAAAAAATTGGAAAAGATGCTTTAGTATTTTTTGAACTAATAGAATCTAGGTATTTGCCTCCAAAGATGAATACTTTGCAAGTTAGTCCATTTAAAATTCGCTCTTTTTTAGAATCTAAGATAAAACGAGAAATACTAAATAAGAAAAAAGGTAAAGATGCTTGGATTATCTTTAAAGTAAATAATCTTGTGGATACTGCTATCACAAATCTTATTTATAAGGCTAGTGAAAGTGGTGTAAAAATAGACCTTAATATTAGAGGCATTAATATTATAAAAGCAGGAGCTAAAGGTGTTAGTGAAAGTATTAACGCATACAGTATTGTTGGTCGTTTTCTTGAGCATTCAAGAATATTTGTTTTTGCAAACGATGGTGAGCCCGAAGTTTACATAAGCTCTGCAGATATTATGTCGCGAAATTTAAATCATAGATTTGAGGTAGTTTGCCCTGTCCTTGATAAAGACTTAAAAACTGATATTATTAATATCTTAGACTTACAGCGTAATGATACTGAAAAATACAGATCGCTAAATGTTGGAGAAATTAATTCCTACACAAGAAAGAATAAGGGTTTTGAAAAATTAAACTCTCAAGAATATATTTACGAATATTGGAAAAATAAACAATACTGATATAAATGACGGAGTTAGATAAAATAATAGAACTCACAGCAATTATCGGAGTTATTTCATTCTCCATTTCGGGAGCATTAACCGCAATTGAGAAGAAATTCGATATAATAGGAATTATCATTATCGGTTTTACTACTGCTGTTGGTGGTGGTACAATTAGAGATATAATAATCCCTGAGCGCAATGTTTTTTGGGTAATAGAGCCCATATACATATATATGGCTATTATTGGAGGAATCATTGCAATACTATTTCGAAAGAAACTACAACACCTACGAACAACCTTATCGCTATTTGATACTATAGGATTAGGACTTTACACTATTATTGGAGTTCAGGTGGGAATTCATTTCAATTTGCCAGGAGTTTCATGTGTAATATTAGGTGCCGTAACTGGTACATTTGGAGGTGTTATAAGAGATATATTAGTAAATGAAGTTCCATTAGTTTTTAAGAAAGAAATATATATATCCATAAGTATACTGGGTGGTTCAATCTATTATTTTACAAATTATTTCTTCCCAGGCACAGCATGGGTCGAGTTAGTAAGTATTGCTATCATAATTATTCTTCGACTAATTATTGTAAAATTTGAGATAAGCTTCCCAACACTATCAAATAAAGAATAAACAAAACAGTAATAGTATGCAATTTGCAGTTATAGATATAGGATCGAATGCAGTACGACTTTTATTCGCAAATGCGAATGGAGATTTTGACAATATTAGAGTTGATAAAGCCTCGCTAATAAGAGTTCCTTTACGATTAGGGAAAGACGTATTTAATAATTCTAAGATTTCTAAAGCTAGAGAAAAGAAACTCTTGAAAACCATGAAAGCCTTTAAGATTTTAATTGGCGTAATGGAACCTTATAAAGTACGAGCTTATGCTACATCGGCAATGCGTGAGGCAAAGAATAGCAATAAAATTATTAAACATATAAATAACGAGATTGGCATTCCCATAGAAATAATTAGTGGTTCGAAAGAAGCGGAGATAATTAGAGAAACAAATAAAATGACATTTACAAATCCTCAATACATACAACTAATGGTAGATGTAGGGGGAGGAAGTACCGAGATATCAGCGGAGAAGAATGGCAAATTAATTAAACTTAAGAGTTTTGAGATTGGAACAATTCGTATGCTAAACAACAATTATGATACTGGCATTTGGGATGAAATAACTAATTGGTTATCAGAGTTTAGAAAGGAACAAGGGAGAATAAATGTAGTAGGCTCTGGTGGAAATATTAATAAAATAAAAAAATTATTTGGAAACAGCTCAGAAATTACTCTATCTACAAAAACAATAAAACGTACGATAGAAACACTTGAACCACTGAGTATTGAGGACAGAATTAAAAACTACAATATGCGAAAAGACCGAGCTGATGTGATTGTACCTGCTGCCAAAATATTCTATCATATTCAGCAAGTTTTACAAAGCGACACAATACATGTTCCTAAAATAGGCCTTTCTGATGGAATGGTGCATCAATTATATAAAGAATTCCTAGAGGAAGTAGAAAACGAATAATTACCTACAATGCTTAGTATAATCTTGCAAATTTTTCACCCCATACTTTTCTGCCATTAGATAATTCTCGCAAGCTTTAGTATTATTTTTGAATATTTTTTTATACAATTCAGCACGTAATTTATAAGCAACACCATAGGTGTTATTTAGTTCAATTGCCTTATTGGCACATTCCATTGATTTATCAAAATTGCGTAAATTGAAATATGAATTCCCCATATTTAAATATGCTTCGGCATTCTGACTATCCATATCAATAGCTGCCTGATAATGAACAATTGCCTCTTTAAATCTAGAATTACTATTTTCCTTTATTCCAGAATTAATTTCTCGCCTAATTTCTTTCTTAGTATCAGTACATGATACTATAAATACAATAATTATACTTACTATAAAAAACTTTAACAAATTCATATTTATCATCTTTAAAACAATGCAAAAATAGAACATATTAATAAGTACTTCACCAAAAAACTATTATAATTTGGTAATATAATATTTCTTATTTTTGCATGTTAATATATAATATATTACCACTAATATATAGAGTGAAATAATATAGAACTATAACAATACCAAAATAGAAATAATGACAAAAGATAATACACAAGAGCAGATTGACAAAAATGAAGATCAAGTTAATAAAAAGCTTGATGATAAAAAAACTAGTAATCAAGATTACGAGATTGATTTAGGTCAGGTATTTGGCAAAATAGGAAAAGGCATTGGTAGTATGTTTATTTCTATTTTTGATTTAGCTAAATTCTCATTTCTTCAGATTGTAATTTTTACTCTTTTCTTAAAGAAAAACGCCTTAAAATTAGCCATTGGTACTGCAATAGGGCTAATATTTGGAATTGCTCTACAGTATTATTCAAGTCTTGATAAAAAATATGAGTCGAGCATGACTCTATCACCTAATTTTGGTAGTACTCTACAATTATATAAGAGCGTTGAAATGTTTCAGAGTTTGATTGATCTTGAAAACTATGATGCACTAGCACAAAAACTTAATATAAGTAAGGAAGATGCTGAAAGCCTTATTTCTTTTGAAGTAGAACCATTTCTTAGCAATATAGAAAAGGTAAAAGCTTATCAAGGATTTCTTTCATTAGCAGATAGTATTACTGAAACAAAATTCCCTTTTGACGATTATTTTGAGAATGTATCTGTGATTGATTATGGTTATCATATTATTACTGTAGTATCTAGAAAAGAAAATGTTTTCAAACAATTAAAAGATCCAATTCTTGCATCAATAATTAGCAATAAATATTTTGCTAGAATTAAGGAAACTTCTTATAAAAACCTTGTTTCAAAAAAGGCAAATCTTGAAGTATCTAAATTGAATTTAGATACATTAGGAGATTTTTATAAAGAGCTGCTTATACTAAATGCACAAAAAGAAACAAATGGTAGTGGCACAAATATATTTATGGCAAACCAACAAGCCGAAAGCAATAAAGAACTTATTGTTTTTAATAAATATATGAATATTGACAATGAGATTCTTGATATTACAAGAGCTATTACAAACGAAAAGAGAATTGTTAATGTTATCTCTAGTTTTAATGAGTTTGGGTCTAAGATAAAGAATAGTTATATAAAATGGGGTGTAATTGATGGGTTCTTATTAACTCTTTTAATACTATTAATGATTGAAGCTAATTATTGGATGGTTGACTATGTTAGAAATAATATAAAACAGAAATAAGAAGACCTTCAAGATATAAAGAATCAAAAGGCTTTGGGAAATCTCAAAGCCTTTTGTATTTGTAAATTATAACACAAATAATGAACGATATATTACTATCAATAGCATATTTTCCTCCAATTAGTTATTTTGCAGCAATGGCACAATCTAAGAGTGTTATGATAGAGGCAAACGAGCATTACCAAAAGAAGACTTATCGAAGTAGATGCTATATTGCAGGCCCTCATGGCAAGCAAACTCTTAATATCCCTATTATTAGGCCTAGCAATAATCAAACTAAAATAAAAGATGCATTAATTGGAGGAGATCAGAATTGGCAAAAACAACATTGGAATTCAATTATTACAGCATATAACTCAAGCCCATTTTTATTATACTATCAAGATGAAATTAAGGATGCTCTTTTTAAGAAATATGATACAATTTGGGAATTAAATAATGAATTATTAAAGCTATTAATTGAATTATTGCAGCTAAATATAGAAATAAAATACACAGGTGAATATAAAAAATCTTACGAAAGCATTCTGGATTATAGAGAACTATCCTCACCTAAAAGCAATATAAAAATCAATGATTATATACAAGTCTTTGGCGATAAACATGGGTTTATAAATGATTTGAGCATTTTGGATTTATTATTCAATTTAGGGCCAGAAGCTTCCTCTTATTTACTATCAATTAATCTTGACTAACATCTATTAGAATCTTTCTATAAGCGGAGAAAGTATTGGATCTTGATATAAAACCTTTATATATTCCATCATCAATTACAGGCATATTATAATATCCTGTTTCCGTAAATTTTCGCATAGCAGTTTCCATCTTATCTGTAGTAGAAACAAAGTCCTTTGGCTGCACCATATAATCTGTGATTTTCCTATCATACAAATTTTCGTCGAAGATTACTTTACGCACATCACCAAAATCTACAATTCCAATAAATTCACCTTTTTTACCCACTACAGGAAAAACATTACGAGTAGATTCTGACACATAATTCGTAAATTCTTTTAATGTAATATCCTTTGGAATAATTGTTAGATCGGTATCGATAACACTCTTTATAGTAAGTAGATGAAGAACAGTTTTATCTTTATGGTGCGATAATACCTCTCCCTCATCAACCATGTATTTTGTAAAAACCGATTGCGGTTCAAAGTATCTACTCGTTACAAACGATATAGTTGAAACAATCATAAGTGGAAGGATTAGAATATAACCATGGGTGATTTCGGCAGCAAAGAAGATTGCTGTTAAAGGTGCATGCATAACTCCAGCCATTAAGCCGGCCATACCCACAACAGTATATTCTTTAACACTTATATTCCATGCTGGATTTAAATAATTTATTAGTGTGCTATACATATAACCAACTAAACCACCCGTAAAAACAGAAGGAGCAAAAAAGCCACCAACACCACCACTTTCAATTGTAAGAGTAGTACTAACTACTTTAAGAAAAGCAACAACAAGCATTAATGCCATTATTACCCAAAACTCATCCCTATATGCGTATAAGAAACTTATATCTGTCATATCCGAAGCATTTCCTTCAATAATTTGTTTTAGGGTATCGTAACCCTCACCATAAAGTGCAGGGAATAAATATATCAAAACTCCTAAAATACTCACACCTATAAGTAAACGTGTAATAGCAGTATCATAGGACTGCATTTTTTTATGTATCGAAAAAGTTACCCTCTTAAAATAAAGGCTCATCATTCCAGAAAGAACTCCCAAAAGCAATAAAAAAGGTAACTGCGAAAACCCAATTTTTTCTATAAAGTTAAATTGAAAAACAACCTCACTAGGCATTACCGCATTTGAAATAATTGCTGCAGAAATAGATGCAATAAGAAGTGGTATTATTGAATTTGCTGTTAGGTCTATAACTAGCACCTCCACCACAAAAATTATTGATGCAATAGGAGTAAAAAAGATGCCCGACATAGCAGCTGCAGCACCACAACCAAGCAATAATGTAGTTTGCTTATGATTAAGACCAAAATATGTACTAATCATAGAGCTAACCGAAGTGCCTGTACTAATTATTGGAGACTCCAGTCCTGCTGAACCACCAAAAGCTGAGGTAAGAATTCCGCCAAAGAATGCACTTATTGCTTTCTGTTTTCTTATTTTTCCCTTGCGCTGCGATAAGCTCATTAGTATACCATAGATACCATGATTTTTGGGATCTTTAATGACTTTATGAATAAAGAAAACAGTAATAGAAATTCCAATTATTGGTAATAAAAATAAAAGAATACTATTTGAACCAGCATTAATATGCTTAAGAATTAAATCCTTAATAAAAAGCACTGCAGTTTTCATTAAAGCTGCAGCCAATCCAGTAACTAATCCAATAAAGATACTTAGTAAAATGAAAAACAATTCCTCATTAACGCCTTTACTGCGCCAAGTATGAAATTTGTCCAAAAAACCAGTATCAGTCATTTTTTTTTAATAAGTTTTTCTAAAACCAGAACCTATAACCAAGTGCTAATTTTATTGGTGTGAACTTATGATGCGATATACTCCCTCCTATTGTGCTTGTAAATGTAGCATACTCATAATCTAAAGAGAATATAATTGCCGACGATGAATTAATAATTAAACTATAGAATAAACCTCCACCTACAAACATTCCTAAATCTCCATTTTCTCCTACAATATTATTAGGAAATGATATTCCCCCTTGCAAATATAAACCAAAATCGCTAAAAGGATCAGTATAAATAACATACTCAAACTTTCCATAAAATTTATAAAAAAAGCCATCAATATCATTTGAAGAAATATCAGTTCTTGTATTCCCATACATTCCTTGCCATTCTGCACCACCGCCTATATTTGATCTTCCAATTTTATACATTAAGTTTAAACCTACACCTGGTGTAAATAACCTTCCTTTTGAAGTAGGATAATTTATTGAATCAGGAGCTGGACCAATGGTTGTTTTATTCAAATCGTAAGAATACATACCTGCTCCTGCTGCTATATACGGCGTGATATAAAATCTACTTTGCGAACTACTAGCACAACTACCATGACGCAGCTGTGCATGACTTATTAATGAAATTGATAGCATTGGTATTAATAAAAGCAAAATATACTTTCTCATAAACTCTTCTTTTTAATTATGTAAAATATACATATTTAATAGCACTATATATCGTTTAGCAACTGAACTAAAGTACTATGAATATCATTTATTTCCATTGGTTTTTTCATAATTATATTATCCTCATTAAGAATAATAATAAAGGGTGTACTATTTATATTAAACAGATTTACCAAAGGGCTACTAAGACCTTGCAAATCTGAAACAGAAATCCACTTCATCGAAAATTTATCAATTTCCTTTTTCCAAATCTTTTCATCATCATCTATAGCCACACCAAAAGATACTAAGCCTTGAGATTTATACATTTCTGCTATCTCAAGTAAACTTGGCAAAGCATCGGCACAATGCTGACAGTCGCTACTATAAAACACTATCATCTTTGCTTTACCTTTAGTTTTATATAAATTATACTCAACTCCTGAAGGATCACTTAGAACAAAATTTGGTGATTTTTTACCAGGCTTTAGCGCCTTTATTCTTTCTGAAAGATGAGAGTAATAAACGGTACTTACTCCCGATAAAGTATAATATGGTATATAATAATCATCAATAAGATGGACTAATACATTCTCATAAACACTTGGCTCAAAAGTTTGGATAAACAAATCTAAGCAATACTCATAAACCTTATTATTACCAACAGCCATTGCCATTACTTTATCTATTACATAATTATAATTAACAGTAGAGGCTGGTGCTCCATAGGTTTGTATATAATCATTAATGGAAGTATATAATACTTTAGTCTGTAAGAATCTTTCGTCGCCAAAATCTATATTATCAAAAAAGTGCTCTCTAAGAAACACATCCTCATCATCATATTTTTTCTTAGGGTTCGCCTTATTATAATTTTCCATATCAGGAATCAAATATGCCTCTAAAAGTACTGGCGCAAATTTATCTGGATACTTTTTTGCTTGAGAATAGATATAATTCTCAATATTCTTATTAAAGGTATTTATCCTATTTTCAATTTTTTTAATATCCGGATGATTCGAATCATAGGTTTTTTGTTCAATTTTACGAATCTTATATTCAAGATAAACTATACTATCTTTAACCATCATTGCATATTTCCAGTAGTCAAAAAGAATTTTATTTTCAATGGACTTTCGAACATCCATCGACGCTAAAAGATTATTAGCATTAGCACGAATAACTATTTCTTCCTTATTAATAATAACTTCGGAATATAATGAGTCGTTAAAATAAATGCTATAAACTCCCGTAGGCAGTATATCTATATTAAAGAAAACAAAAGAGCCTGTAGATTGTTTATAGGCTGTATCTATTGGCTGCATATTATCTCCATTAATACTAAATAGCACAGCTTTATCGCCATAGAAACCTTTAATATTAAAGAAGAGGTTATTATTCTGTGCATTGATAAAAGTACTAAAGCCAAAGACCAAAATAAGTACCAAAAATATTTTTCTTATCATCATAATTATTAATTATTTATCAGTAATTACAAATACTGTTCGACGATTTTTCGCTCTACCTTCCTCAGTATTATTTGTAGCCACAGGCTTTAATTCTCCATAGCCCTTACTAGTAATTTGGTTTGAGGGGACTCCTTTTTCCAATAGAAATTCAAAAACAGATTTTGCTCTATCGCGAGACAGAATTAAATTAAATTTATCGTTTCCAACATTATCAGTATGGCCTTGTATTTCAACAATAATATTAGGATTATCAATTAAGAAATCATAAAAGCCTTCAATCACATTTTTTGATCTATTATTAAGTTCTGCAGAGTTAATTGAAAAATACACATCATCAAGATTATATGATTTACCAACTTTTACTTTTTGCATTTGCACATCTACCTTTATTGGCACATCAAATCTCACATCATCCTTCGAAATATATTTAGAAACATAAGTATAATCTTTCTTCTTTACTACCATTGTATAATCAGATTTCATTATCATGGCAAAAGCATAATCTCCAGTTTCTTTATCAACTTTTATTTTTTTGACCTCTTTGGTTTTCATATTCTTAACCTCAATAACGGCATCATTCATTTGCTCATTATCCTCTTCATCATTTAGGTTACCTTTTACAAAAAGTACTTTTTGAGGCTGGGCTTTTTCATAAAGTTTAAAAGTATATATATTCCATTGGTCTTTTGCTTTTTGTGCTTGCTCATAAATATTAACTTCCTTAACTCCAATCTTATTAGAAGCAAAAAAACCATTGACACCATCAGTGCTTACAAAAAACCCAAGGTCATTATTTTTAGAATTTATAGGATAGCCAATATTTTTAGGACTTATCCAAGCATTATTTTCACTTAAGCGAGTATAAAAAATATCATAACCACCCAATCCCATATGCCCAGCAAACCATTCGCCAGTAGTTTTATCTTTTCTATCAGAAGAAGAGAAATAAAGTGTTTCTCTATCGGTATGAATAAATGGAGATTTTTCATTTCCAGGGGTATTTATCGATGGCCCCATATTTACCGCCTGAGTCCATTTCCCACTAGTATCGCGGGTGGTTCTATATATATCATAACCTCCAAAACCACCTGGCCTATCACTTACAAAATACATTATTTTGCCATCGGAGCTAACTGTAGGCATAGATTCCCAACTATCTCTAGTATTAACATTATTACTCAATACTTCTATTGAACTCCATTCGCCATCCTCTATTCTTGAATAGCAGATATCACAATTTAAAGTCTTATCCTTTGTAATTTTGCAACGAGTATAAAATAACTCTTTATTATCAATACTCAAAGTTGCACCACCTTCGTTAGTTTGCATATTAAATGGCTCGGGCATATTAGCGCCTCTATCAAATTCTAAACCCGACTTTCTATTTGCAATGCAAAACTGCTCGATATAAGCACTCCCAGAATACGTATTTAATTTAGACCTTGAAGTACTTTTACTTCTTCTAGTAAAATAGATATGAGCATTATCAGGACTTAACGAAGGTAAATATTCATCATCAGTAGACGAAACATCATTTAATTTTTTAGGCTCAAAAGGCACAGGATTTGAATATATCTCATAATAAAACTTTGCGTATTTCGATAAATCAGAAGCGTCTTCAAAATGTTTCTCACGAATCTTATCATCATCAGCTGCCAAAAAATCTTCTAAGTATTTATACGCATCACCATATTTCTTATTTTCATATTGCATCACTCCCAGATAGTAATATGAGTAGTAATTTTTATACGAAGGACAAATTTCTATAATACGCATATAGGCCGCTATGGCAAGGTCTTCCTTTCTATAATTATTATGGATGTCTTTATTCAAGCGAGCCTGCCCCCACAATGCTTGCAGGTAATCAGGCGAATCCAATATCGCCTCCGAAAAATACTTAGCCCCAGCAGTTTTATTACCTTTTTTAAGTTCTTTAACTGCTTTCTTATATAAGTTAACAGATTTCTTACTTACCTCAAAATCACAATCTTCTACTTTATCTTGAGCATAAATACTTAAATTAAGACCAATTAAGATTATAAATAATATTATTCTTCGCATATAGTTTTATTGCATTAATTATGTATCATCCTATCCATTTATAAAAATAGATTTATTTATTAAAATGGACTTATAAAATCCTTAAATAATGGTGCTTCAATATCCTTCTCTGATAGAATTGGCTTTTTTACTCCCCAATCTATATTTAAATCTGGGTCGTTCCATAATAGGCTTCCTTCACTTTCTTTATTATAAACATTAGTGCATTTATACGAGAATATAGTATTGCGCTCTAATGTTACAAAACCATGAGCAAACCCCTCAGGAATCCAATATAATAGTTTATTATCCTCAGTAAGCTCCACTGCTTCCCATTGACCATAGGTTTTAGAATTAGGTCGTAAATCAACAGCAACATCAATAACAGCACCCTTAACCACACGTACTAATTTACCTTGAGCATACGGTGGTTTCTGAAAATGCAAGCCTCTCAATACACCTTTCTGCGATTGGGATTCATTATCCTGAACATATTCAGATTCCAAGCCTAGCTCTTTAAATAAACTCTTACTATAGGATTCGTAAAAATAACCTCGCTCATCACGAAAGACATTTGGCTTAATCACCAACAATCCTTCTATCTTAGTTTTTATTAGTTGCATTTTATATATTATAAAGTTTATTATAAGATTCTAACATTTTTGAAATACTAAATCTCTCTTTGGCAAATTTAAGTGCATTTTGCTGTAAATTGCCTATCAATGTCCTATTACTTATTAACTCATGCATCTTAGCAAACATCTCTTGTCTATTATCAAAAAGCAATGCTGTTTTGCCTTCAACAACAATATCAGGAATACCACCTACTCGAGGTGCTAGAATAGCTGTTTTCATCAATTGAGCTTCAATAATATTCAATGGAGTCCCTTCATTCTTAGAGCTCAATACCAATACGTCTATTGCCGAGTAAAGGGGTTGAATATCGCGCTGCCACGAAACAAAAATAATATCTGAATTATTATCACCTTTCTCTAAATCTACTTTTAACGATAGAGTTTTTGCCTGAGCAATTAATGAATTTTTTTGATCGCCATCACCAACAATAATTAATGTAGAATTACTAGTATTAGTATTTTTCTTTAGCTCAGTAAAAACATCTATAGTTTTAGCAATATTCTTAACATCAGCAACTCTACCAACCATTGCAAGTAATATTCTATCTTCCGATACTCCAATATTATTTCTAAATAATAGCCCATCTTCTTTAGAGTAACGAAATTTATCCTGAGAAATTGAAAGAGGAATTATCTGTATCTTATTTTCAATACTATTACCTATTTTATCTAGTATCTGTTTTTTCTGAATCTCTGATAAAGCAATAATAACATCTGTAGATTTAGCTAAATATGTATCTATATATACCAATACTTTGGATAAGGCACTCGAAAAATAGGAATCAAAAATAAGTCCATGATAGGTATGAATTATGCGCTTTACATTATTCTGCTTTGCCAAATACCTACCAATAATGCCAGGCTTATAAGTATGAGTATGAATT
>JAOZSY010000215.1:1614-4467 GCA_029939445.1 Bacteroidales bacterium | reverse complement strand
TGATAAAAGCCACTTTCGTTGTATTTAGATTTCTGAATTAAATCTTCAGTCATCATTATCAAGGATGATCCTTCTCGCTCAAGATAGGATGGTAGAAGAGCCAAGAAAGTATAATCTTCAATAGCTCCATAGAATTGTTCAAAAGATTTTATATATGCTTTTCGATATAATTCTATACTCTTTACATAATGCTTTGAAGTATTTGCGCCTGTTGTCCCGCTACTGCTAAACATTATTTCTGCATTTCCTTCAAAAGATTTTATATTATGAGTTTTGAAAAGAGAAATTGGCAAATAGGGGATATCATTAATTGAGTTAATTTCTTTTGGGTTTATTTTTAAGTAATCAACCCATCTTTTATAAATAGGATTATTAAGATATTGGTAATTAAAAATCTCAATAGCCAGATTGTTAAAATCAGTAGAATTTTTTATTGAATTTATACTTTCAATAATTTTCTGGCTATTTCTCATAATTAAATTGTACTTGTTTCGTTAAAACTATTAAATTTGCCTCAATATAATATTGGACAAAGATAATATTATCATAAATGCAAAAACAAAGCCTTTTCCGAAAATATATATCCGGAATTATTATAATTAGTTTAATTATAGTAATGGCTAACTCATGCAAAAAACATGAGCAATATCCCATTGAACCCGTAATAGCTTTTCAGTCCTTAGAAAAAATTCCTAATGTTGGCACTGCCGATGATAAAGCTTTTCTAACAATTACTTTTACTGATGGAGATGGAGATATTGGGCTTCATATGGATGATACATTACCTCCATACGATCCTAGTAGTGAGTACTATTATAACTATTATATCACATATTTCGAATTGCTAAATGATACTTTTCAAGAAGTAGACCTTCCTTTCACATTTAATACTAGGATTCCATTTATTGAAGAAATATTAGCAGAAAGAGGAGTAAAAGGAGAAATACGTGTTGAGATATTTATTAATAATATCGTTTCACCAGCCGATAGTATTCGCTTCGATTTGCAGATAGTAGATAGAGCACATCATAAGAGCAATATTGTTACTACGCCAGCTTTTTTCGTAAAAAAGAATTAAGGAATTTCTAGTGGGGGCTATTTTTTATGGAGCTTCCACCAAACAATAAATCCCGAAATAAGTATAAATAGAATTGCTAGCCCCGAAATAGGCACAACAAAAATATAGAATATCCCCAAAAGGAATTGGTAGATTCTTCCTGTATGTACTTCTAAGGCTACATTCCATAATGATATTTTGGCAGCATCTAATATGTTTTGTGGTGGTAAAGGAAACGGAGCTTCATTATTAGATATATTGATAGCTCCCACATTATAGCAAAAGGCTATTTCGCCATCCTTATAATCTTTAGAATATGCGGTAATCAAATGTTCACCAATTGGCGCACCTCTGGTTTCAGGCTTTTTATAGGACTCCTTTTTTACATAGTCAAATACCTCATTAGTTTCTGTATTCCATGCGAATAATCCTTCAAAAGATCCAATCAAATAAGTATTGCTTTCAATTTTGTGGAATACAGTTACTCCCATTATAGATAGTGGAGGTTGAATGGAAAATGTGCTAAGTTCACTCTCAAAATTATTATCAGAATAATAAACCCCATCATATGTTGCAATAATGAATCTATCTATTTCTTCATCATATATTATTCTTCGTAGTTTGTCGAACCATGCATTTGGTGTAGCCAGCTCAGTGCCAGGTATTTTACTAACTTTTACGTCAGCAATAGGAATCAAAAGTGGAGGTCTAAGAAAGATACCTGTTAATGTTGTTATTATTAAGAAAAAGGTAGTTATCCAGCCAATCTTATTATGCCATTTAATATTCCAGCTGTTTACGCTCATAATATTAGAAATATTCTTCTTGCTTCGAGCTTTCTTTACTAATCGTTTTTTATTTATAAAAAGAATAACTCCTGTAATAGTAAGGAAAATAAGTACAAAAGCCATAAGGTCTACAAAGAGTTTCCCCATCAGCCCATATATCTCTCCACTATGAATAACCCATAATGTTTTAAATAATCCAATTTTGTTGTCATATTCTACTGGTTGAGGAAGCTCTTTTACCTCCATGCTGCTCAACGAAAGATTACTTATAATAAGATGCGAACGAGTTAAAATTAAGAGTTGATTGTCTTTCTCAATAATATCTACAACCCTTTGTTCGTGAGTTGGGAGTTTTATTTTGGACCACTTGCTACTGTTAGTATCATAGCGGAATAAGCCAAATAAAGTGCCTGTAAATAAATCCCCATTAGAACTTTGAAAAACAGAACATACTTTTCTATTATCAATACCTTTTTTAAGGCCATTATTGAAATCGGTATATGATGCAAAGCTAGAGTCAGTTTTCCATATTCCTATGTTTCCATATATTAAAATACTATTATCGTTTAGTTTTAGAGTAGATTTTACTGCGGCATTATTCCAATTTTCTATTTTATATTCTGATGGCATTATTTTTCTGTCAACAGATACGCTAGAAAACATTTTGCGATGATTCAGCACAAAACCCGAAATTGAGAAAAGTATAATAAAAACAGCAAATATTAGGCTTAACCACTTATGATATTTTTGAAAAAATTCGGTCATTTATAATGATATATTATATTGTTCTATGTTATAAAAAAATAATACGCAAAAGTAGTATTTAATCTGATTAATAGATACCAACAAATAGGTATTTCACAGAATTTAAGAATTAATATCTGTATTCGGAAATAGGTGTTAATTGTGAGCTTAAATCCCAACATTTTTGAACTTTACCATCCTTTACTATTCTTTACCACCCTTTACCACTGCTTTACCATTCCTTACCACTTTACCACTTTACCA
>JAOZSY010000215.1:0-1514 GCA_029939445.1 Bacteroidales bacterium | reverse complement strand
CTTTACCACCCTTTACCACTGCTTTACCATTCCTTACCACTTTACCACTTTACCATCCTTTACCACCTTTTACCACCCAATAACGACCAACAGGAGACTGCCATATGAGTAAATAAAAACCCTACCTTTGCAATATTAATAATGACAATAGCAATATTATAATTTGAAAATAGCAGTAAACACTAGGTTATTACTTCAAGGTAAGCTTGAAGGAATTGGATGGTTTTCGTACGAAAGTCTGAAACGTATGACCATTTCTCACCCCGAGCATGAGTTTATCTTTATTTTTGATAGACCTTATAGCGAGGAGTTTATTTTTGCTGATAATGTTACGCCTGTTGTTGTATGTCCGCAAGCTCGCCATCCATTTTTATATATGCTTTGGTTCGAAATTTCGGTAACGAGAGTTCTAAAAAAACATAAAGCAGATATCTTTCTTTCTACTGATGGATATTTATCATTAAGTACTAAGGTGCCTTCAATAGCAGTACTTCACGATCTCAATTTTGAGTATTATCCCAAGGATATGCCTAAATTGGATTTGTGGTATTATAAATTCTTCTTTCCCAAATTTGCAAAAAAAGCAAAGCGAATTATTACAGTTTCGGAATATTCTAAAACCGATATTCATAAGCTATATGGTATTGATAATAGTGTTATTGATGTAGCTTATAATGGTGTTAAGGATGCTTATTTTCCTATAAATGCTGAAGACAAAACCGAGATTAAGAAGAAATATACTGATGGTCAAGATTATTTTGTTTTTGTGGGTGCTCTTCATCCTCGAAAAAATCTTGTGGGGCTTTTTAATGCATTCGATTATTATAAAAAGAAAAGGGGTTCATCATCAACTAAATTAGTGATTGTTGGGAGTAAGCAGTGGTGGACAAAATCCATTAGAAATGCTTATGAAAATATGGATAATAAGAAAGATGTTGTTTTTACCGGACATTTGAGTAGCGAGGATCTTAATATGGTTGTTGCGTCTGCTATTGCTATGACTTATGTGTCATATTTCGAGGGCTTTGGGATACCAATTATTGAAGCTTTTAAGGCCGAAACAGCAGTTATTACCTCCAATGTAACTTCCATGCCTGAGGTTGCTGGCGATGCCGCGCTTATTGTTGACCCTTTTGATTATAAGGATATTGCTGCTGCAATGGCAAAAATAGAATCAGATACTGCATTAAGAGCTAGTCTAATAGCAAAAGGCAAAGAACGAGCAAAACTTTTCACTTGGGAAAATACTGCCAATAAAATTTGGGAAAGTATTATTAAGGTTGTTGCTGCAAATTAATAAAATATAAATCATTCATCATTGTTACATAAAATATTTACCTTTGTTAATAATACCAAAGAGTTTTATTATTGCAAATAGTTTATGCGCCGTAAGTTTATTACAAATCTAGTTTTACTAGTTTTCCTTAATTTAATCATAAAACCTTTTTGGGTTTTAGGAATTGATATGGGTGTGCAAAATGAAGTTGGCCCTGTAGAATATGGCTTTTATTATA
>JAOZSY010000037.1 GCA_029939445.1 Bacteroidales bacterium | reverse complement strand
CGCGATTGTAGAGATATATTTACTTGCACAATTGATCCTTATGATGCTAAAGATTTTGACGATGCTCTTTCGCTTCGCAAATTAGAGAATGGAAATTGGGAAGTAGGAATTCATATTGCTGATGTTACTCATTATGTAACTCCAGGTTCGGCTTTGGATAGAGAAGCATACGAACGTGGTACTTCTATTTATCTTGTGGATAGAACAATTCCTATGTTGCCAGAAAAATTATCGAATTTAGTTTGTAGTCTTCGTCCAAATGAAGAAAAACTTACTTTCTCTGCTATTTTCGAACTTGATGAAGAGTCCGAAATTCAGAATCAATGGTTTGGTCGTACTGTAACTCTTTCGGACAGAAGATATACTTATGCCGAAGCACAAGATGTGATTGAGGGAGCTGATGATAAATATAAAAGTGAGATTATGCAACTTCATGACTTGTCGTCAAAATTAAGAGCACGACGATTTAAGAATGGTAGTATAAACTTTAAATCGGAGGAGGTGAAATTTGACCTTGATGAAGATGGGCATCCAATAGGGGCACATCTCAAAATTCAGAAAGAGGCAAATTGGCTTGTTGAGGATTTTATGTTGCTAGCAAACAGAAAAGTTGCGGAGCATGTTGGCATGAAGAAAAGTGGAAATAAGCAGAAGGCTAAAACATTTGTTTATAGAATTCATGATGAACCTAATAATGAAAAGATTAGTCAGTTTGCAGAGTTTGTAAAGAAACTTGGTTATAAAGTGAGTATGAATTCAAGACGTAGCTTGGTGCAATCAATGAATAAGCTTTTTGAAGATATTAAAGGAAAAGGGGAGGAGCGAATGATAGAAACAATATCGGTGCGTACAATGGCTAAGGCCGTTTATTCTACCGAAAATATTGGTCATTATGGCTTGGCTTTTAAGTATTATACTCACTTTACTTCGCCAATACGTCGCTATCCCGATATGATGGTGCATAGGCTGTTGCAACGATATTTGGATAATGAATCTTCGGTAAATGAGGATGAGTATGAAGAGTATTGTGAACACACCTCTGAAATGGAGCGTAAAGCTGCAACTGCTGAGCGCGAGTCTATAAAGTATAAGCAGATTGAGTATATGTTGGATAAGGTTGGTGAGCAATTTACTGGTAAAATATCTGGTGTAAGCAAATGGGGATTATTTGTAGAAATTACAGAAGTGAAAAGTGAGGGTCTTATTCCTCTGCAAAGTATGAAGGATGATTTTTACTACCTCGATGAGGATAATTACCGCATTGTAGGCCGCCGATATAAAAATGAATACTCTCTTGGCGATGCCATAGAAGTTGTTGTGGAAAAAGTTGATATGCTCAAACGACAAATGGATCTTAGGGTTGTTGAGGGGGATGATAATTAGGAATTTAGAATTAGGAATGGAGAATTAGGGATATAGAATAAAAATAGAGAGATATGAAGAATGATAATATAGTTTTAACTAAGTCCTAATGATTTTGCAGTGAAGATTGTTAAGTTGAGTCAATACCTTGTGAGAGAAAAGAAAGAGTATGTATTATCAAAACAATTATTGCGTTCAGGAACTTCAATAGGTGCAAATGCGGAGGAGGCTGTTGGAGGACAAAGTGAAAAGGACTTTATAGCAAAGATGTCTATCTCCTACAAAGAGGCACGCGAAAGTCGTTATTGGATTCGGTTATTGTATGATACAGGATATATTACAGAAACACGTAAAGATGAACTTATTGTTTTAATTGATGAATTATTGCGAATTATAGGCAGTATTATTAAATCATCTAAATTAAATCTATAAATGTAGAATCTAGAATGTGTAATTCCTAATTCTTTTACAATTATTCATTAAACTCTCTTCCCATAACCTCCAAGAATTCCCCATGCAACTTGCCATTAAAGGCCAATATTTCTTTGCCAAAAATGTGATTGTTTCCACCGCTGAAATCTGATACTTTACCACCAGCACGTTCCACAATAAAACTTCCTGCGGCAACATCCCAAGGGCGAAGTCCGTATTCAAAAAAGCCATCCATTCGCCCACAAGCTACATAAGCTAGGTCAATGGCTGCTGAGCCCAAACGGCGAACACCACGAGTGTTTTTCAAACAGTAAGTAAATACTTTCATATAATTATCCAACTTTGAATAATCGTAATATGGGAAACCTGTTGCTAATAGTGAATTGTCCAAATCTCTAGTTTGCGAAACATCAATTGGTTGGTCATTTAGGAAAGCTGGGCTATGCTCATAAGCGTAGAAAACTTCGTCAAGATTTGGCTCATAAATTACGCCAACAACTATTTCATCATCGCGCTTTAATGCTATGGAAATACAGAATGGTGCTAAACCATGAATAAAATTTGTTGTTCCATCCAAAGGGTCTACAATCCAATTGAAAGTGTCAGATTTTTTATCAATAGTACCTTCTTCGGTAATAAAACCCGCAGGAGGAAATATCTTTGAAAGCCCTTCTACTATATATTTTTCGGCAGTTTTGTCAACATAGGTAACATAGTCATGTGTGCCTTTTGTTTCAATATCTTTAGAAGTTACTTTTCCACTTTCTTCCATTAAAAATTCACCAACTTGCCTGCTTAGCTCAACTACATTTAAGCATATATCATCAAAATTTCCTTGCATATCTATTTATTTTTATAACTGCCAAAATTAAGTAAATATTAGGTTTAGTGCTAGGTAAAGAGATTTTATTTAAAATTATTTTCAATTAATTACTGTTAGTGTAGTAACATTCTTGTTGTTTTTAGCGTCTTGCTTTTGAAATTGTGATTATGAAGAGTGGCCACTTATTTATTAATCGAGAATATTTATAAACCAAAGTTCAAAATTATAACGAACTTAAAAACTTACGATTATGAAAAAAATAGCCTTTTATTTAAAGAAGAGAAACGTACTACTTTTAGCCTTATTTGTTTCCCTAATAACATTTACCGCTTGCGAAAAAGTAGATGAAAATGCAGATAGAATAAGTGATAATAATACTTCTATTAGTAGCAAAACTGAAATGATAGTGGTTGGTAATGAGCAATGGATTGAAAAAGATGGTAAGATTGAAGTTTATTTAAACTCTGTTTTCCTTAATGGTGATGATGATTATAATTATGTGATGGTGTATTCCAAAGTTGTTGATGAGTCGAAAAATGACCGTAATTATGAGTGGGAAGAAATGCCAAATAGTGATTACACATTTAGTATAGTTGATGATAATATTATTGTTCAAAAAAATGATGGGCAAAAAGAAAGAGCTACCTTTTTAGTTGAAGTAAAATTTTAAAAGTAGCTTAAAGAAAACTAGTAGTTTAATGTATTAGTTAATTCTGTGTTTATAAAGACGTTGACGCCTGTTGACGTCTTTTTTGTTTCTATATGTATATTGCTTTGATACGAACTTGCATTTCTGCCAAAATAAACTATCTTTGTTTTCTTTTAAAAATAACACATAAAATAATAACAATATGAATTTCAAATCTTTAACGCTTGTAGGTTTAATAATATTTGCTTTTGCTACACAGCAAAGTAAAGCCTGCACAAACTACTTAGTAACAAAAGGTGCTAGTGTAGATGGTTCTACAATGATAAGTTATAGCGCAGACTCCCATGTTCTTTATGGTGAATTATACCATTGGGCAGCTCAAAAATGGCCTGCAGGAACTATGATGGATGTATACGAATGGGATACAGGAAAGAAACTTGGACAGATTCCTCAGGCTTCTGAAACATATAATGTTGTTGGAAATTCTAATGAACATCAAGTAAGTATTGGCGAAACTACCTATGGTGGACGTAAAGAATTACATAATCAAGATGGTGCTATAATGGATTATGGTAGCATGATTTATCTTGCTTTACAGCGTTCAAAAACAGCTCGCGAGGCTATAAAAGTAATGACGGATTTGGTAGCAGAGTACGGTTATTATAGCCATGGTGAGTCTTTTTCTATTGCTGATAAAAATGAAGTATGGATTATGGAGCTTATTGGTAAAGGTCAAGGCGAAAAAGGTGCTGTTTGGGTAGCTGTTCGTATTCCTGAAGGATATGTTTCGGGACATGCAAACCAAGCTCGCATTACTACTTTCGATTATCAAAAGAAGAATAAATGGGATAAAGAAGATGCAATGTTTTTCAATAGTAAGGATGTAATTTCTTTTGCTGAGAAAAAGGGTTGGTTTACGGGAAATAAGAAAGACTTTAGCTTTAGCGATACATATGCCCCAGTTGATTTTGGTGGAGCTCGCTTTTGCGAAATGCGAGTTTATTCTATGTTTCATAAAGTGAATAAAGAAATAGAAAATAATGTTGCATATTGGGAATATGTAAAAGGTAATGTTCAGCATAGTGGAGAAAATAATTATGCTAGCAATCGTATGCCTTTATATGTAAAGCCTGATCATAAAGTGTCGTTACATGATATGATGATGTTTATGAGAGATCACCTTGAAGGAACAGAGCTTGATATGAGCAAAGATATTGGAGCTGGTCCTTTTGAACTTCCATATCGTTGGAGAGGTTTAACTTGGAAAGTTGATGAAAAAACATACTGCAATGAACGTGCTACGGCAACTCAGCAAGCAGGATTCTCTTTTATTACGCAAATGCGCTCGTGGTTGCCTGACGAAATTGGTGGTATTATTTGGTGGGGTGTTGATGACCCTTCTGGTTCTGTTTATATGCCATTTTATTCTAATATGACTTCTGCTCCAGAGAATTTTAAGGTAGGAAATGGTTCTATGATGGAATGGAGCGAGACTTCAGGTTTTTGGATTTTTAATCAGGTTACTAATTTTGCTTATTTAATGTGGAATAGAATCCACCCTGATGTTGAGATAGCTCAAACTAAATTGGAAACTGGTTTTATTGCTGAAGTTGCTAAAACTGATGCTGAGGCTAAGAGTATCCTAGAAGAAAAAGGCCATGATGCTACAGTTGCTTATTTAACTGATTATTCGCAAAAGGCTGCTGCAAAAACTTTCAATACATGGAAAATTCTTTATCAGCAGTTATTTATGAAATATATGGATGGTAATATTAAAACTAAAGAAGAAGTAAAAGAAGGTTATAAAATGGCTAATCCTAAGGTTGAACAACCTGGATATGGCGAGGCTTGGTACCGTAAGATAGTTGAAGAAACGGGTACTCAATTCGAAATGAAATAAAATTAGTACTAAGTCTCTAGTAGGTAGTTTGTATTCACAGGCTGCCTACTGCAGACTTATTTAAAATGCCCCCAGAATGAATAATATTCAGAAATATCTTTCAATGGTGAAGTTTTCGCATAGTATATTTGCTATGCCTTTTGCTATTTACGGGTTTTTCTTAGGAATAAAACTTAATGATGTTTCTTTAGATTATAGAGTTTTTATATATATAATTTTTGCAATGATTTTTGCAAGAAATGCGGCAATGGCTTTCAATAGATACCTCGATAGAGATATTGATATGCTTAACAAAAGAACAAAAACGCGTGAAGTAGCTTCGGGAATTATTACTCCAAAAAACGCCTTGATTTTTATAATTATAAACTCTATTTTGTTTGTAATTACGGCCTATTTAATAAATAATCTAACATTCCTATTATCGCCAATTGCACTAATTGTAGTGCTGGGTTATAGCTATACAAAGAGGTTTACGCCACTTTGCCATTTGGTATTAGGATTAGGCTTGTCACTTGCTCCAATTGGGGCGTATTTGTCTGTTACTGGGGAGTTTAATAATATTATTCCAATTATATTTTCTTTTGTAGTTCTTTTATGGACTGCAGGCTTCGATATTATTTACGCATTGCAGGATGAGGAATTTGATAAGGAAAATGGTCTAAAAAGTATCCCTTCATTATTGGGAACAACAAATGCATTAAAGGTTTCAAAAGCTATACATCTGTTAGCAGCGATATTGGTAATTGCCGCAGGCTATTTACTGCCAATAGGGTATTGGTATTGGGTAGGAGCAGGAATATTTATTTATTTATTATACCGTCAGCATACTCTAGTTTCGGTTGATGATCTTACTAGAGTAAATCTAGCATTTTTTACTACCAATGGAATTGCAAGCCTGCTTTTTGCATTATTTGGTATTTTAGGATTATATCTTTAGGGACTATTTTTCTGGCAATATTGAAGTGCTTGCATTTAGTAATTCAACATTTTATCAATTTAAGCCTACCGGATTTTCTCCCGACAGGGATGGCAGGCAGGCATTTAATAATTTAACAATTTAGCATTTACCCAATGAGAGTTTTTAAGTTCGGAGGAGCATCAGTTAAATCAGCGGAAGCAGTTCGCAATGTTGGTGAAATTATTAGTGACTATCAAGGAGAAAAGATAGTTGTTATAATTTCGGCAATGGGGAAAACTACAAATGCTTTGGAAAAAATTCTTACAGCTGAGAATAGTAATATTGAGTTGCTAATTTCTGAAGTGGAGGTTTTTCATAATGATATTATTAAAAAGCTTTTTCCGGATTCGGAAAGTAAGGTTTATAAAAGAGTAAATACTGTTTATGCAGAAATGCGATCATTTATATCTAATAATGATATGCAAACTACTAAGTCATATGCCCATTTTGTTGGTTTTGGCGAAATTCTGTCCACAATAATTATTAATCAATATCTTAATCTAAATGGAATAAAAAGCATTTGGTGCGATGCTGGCGATTTAATAATTACTGAAAATAAGTATGTTGAAGCAAAAGTACAATGGCATAAAAGCATAGAAAAAATAAAGGGTAAAATTACTTCTCTTTTTAAGGATAATGATATTGTAATATCTCAAGGTTTTATCGCGAGAACAGAATCTGGAGAATGTAGTACACTAGGGCGCGAAGGTTCTGATTATTCTGCAGCAATTTTTGCTAATGCAATCAATTCTGAGGATCTTACAATATGGAAAGACGTGCCAGGTTTGCTAAATGCAGACCCTAAATTCTTTGATAAAACTTATAAGCTTGATTATATTAGCTATCGCGAAACCATAGAACTTGCTTATTATGGTGCTAGTATTATTCACCCTAAAACCATACAGCCACTTAAGAAAAAAAGTATTCCACTTTATATAAAGTCATTTCTTAATCCTAAGGATAAAGGTACTACGGTTCAGCAAGAGGCTTTTGCTGACTCTATGATATCATCGTATATTTTCAAAAAAAATCAAGTAATAGTATCTATTTCGGCTCGCGATTTTTCTTTTATTGCAGAGGATAGTCTTTCACTTATTTTTAAGCAATTAAATAGCTATAATCTTAAAGTAAATTTAATGCAGAACTCTGCAATTAGTTTTTCTATTTGCTTGGATAATAACAAGGAATTAGTGCGTAGTTTTATTGCTGATATGCAGAAGATTTTTAAGGTAAGGTATAATGAGGATATGGAATTAATTACAATTCAGAATTATAATCAAGAAGTAATTGATGAATTAATAGGAAATAGAGAAGTGTTTCTAGAACAAAAATCAAGAACTACAGTGCAAATATTAGTTAGATAGAGCAGGTTTTGTTTTGACTCAGGAATGAGATATAACGATATTTGTGCATTAAATATATAAAATAAATGGATATGACTACTCAAGAAAAATTTAAGAATGCTATACGTGATGTAAAAGATTTTCCTAAACCAGGAATCTTGTTTAAAGATATTACAACAGCATTGAAAGATGCGGAGGTTTTAAAGGAAATCTCTGATTTGCTATACGAGGAATATAAGGATAAAGGAATTACGCAAGTTGTAGGAATTGAGTCAAGGGGGTTTATTTTGGGAAGTATACTAGCCTATAAATTAGGTGCGGGAATGGTGCTTTTGCGTAAACCAGGCAAATTGCCAGCAGATACTTTTAAAGTAGAGTATGAGCTTGAGTATGGCACCGATAGCATCGAAATTCATAAAGGTGCTTTGAATAGCGATGATGTAGTGCTGCTACACGACGACTTACTTGCAACCGGAGGAAGTGCTTCCGCTGCAATTAATCTTATTAATAAATTTGACGTGAAAGAATTACATGTTAATTTTTTAATAGAACTTGACTTCTTAAATGGAAGAGATAGATTATCAAAAGTAGATGCTGTTTATTCGATGGTGCATTATTAACCAGCCTTCGGTACAATTTTGATTTTCTTATTTCAATTGAAAACAAAATCACTCTCCCAATAGTTATCAGGGACTGACGAATTCCCTGACTGCCGTTAGTCAGGCTAATTTCTAATTCACCATTCCTAATTCTTCAGCGCATATAAGGATAGAAAGCTTCATCGATATGTTTTATGTCCTTGCCTTGCGGATGTATTACTATTGATACAATATCAAATCGTGCCTCCATATCGTATGAATGTGTATCTATAAATGCATTTGCTGCTTTAATAAGAAAACCTCGCTGTTTATTAGTAATTGATAATTCTGGTTCCACCAAGTAATCAGCACTTCGAGTCTTTACTTCTACAAAAACAAGAGTATTATTGTCTATGGCTATAATATCTAACTCAAGTTTTCCAAAATGCCAATTACGTTTTAGTATTTTAAATCCCTTTTCTGCCAAAAAATGGGTGGCTATTTCTTCGCCTTGTCTTCCTAAATCGTATGATTCGCTCATCTTGTTCTTGTTAATAACTATTTTTGCATACAGCTTAGTTTCTATTATTCATCTTCAATCTTTTCTTTAAGAGATCTAAAGCCATCACCTAAAACTTCGTTTGCATTTACTACTGTTACAAAAGCATTAGGGTCTATTTCTAGAATATGAGACATAAGAATTGTCATCTCACGACGATTAAGTACTGTAAAAATTAAAGTTCTTTCAGAATCATTATATGCCCCTAGGCCGTTAAAATATGTGCTGCCACGTTTTAAATCATTTACTATAATATCACCAATTTGCTTATGTTTATCAGAAATAATAAAAAGAGTTTTATCATAGCTCATTCCTTCAAGAACAATATCGATAACCTTGCCAGTGATAAAAATTATTACCCACGAAATAAGAGGTATCAAAGGGTCCTTAAAAGCTATCCAACTAATAAGAACAATGGCGGAGTCAACATAAATCATTAATTGTCCAAGTGGCATGTGGGTATACTTCCCAATTACCATTGCAATAATATCACTTCCTCCAGAAGTTGCTTTTGATTTAAAAACTAAGCCAAGCCCTAGCCCCATAATTACGCCGCCATATATTGCTGATAATAATGGTTGATCTGGTACAAATGCTTCATAACCATACATGTATTCCAGTAGAGTCATCCATGCCGGTAATGTTAGCATGCCAGTAATGGTTTTTGCGCCAAATCGAGGCCCAAGAATCCATATTCCAAATATTGTAAGTGGAATATCCATCATCAAACCACTAAAACCAATTGGGAATCCAAAAATATGATGCAGTACAATTGCAATTCCATAAACCCCACCTGGTGCAAATTTATATGGACTTATAAATAGAACAAAGCCTACCGCCATTATAAATGTTCCCACAATAATTAATGAATATGCTTTAAACCACTTAGTGCTAAAGCGTTTCTCGTTTGTGATAAAAGCCATTGATTTTATTTATTATTATTTATTTCTTCAGAATTAGTATCTATAGTTTCTTCAAAAACTACTTTTGAATTTTGATTTCTATGTTTAAAAGAAGTAAAACTATAGTAGAAAAGAATAATACTAATATAGATATTAATATATCCAATAAATATCATTGGAAACTCTGGCCAAATAAGGATTGTTACTCCAAGACCTAAAGCAATTATCCCATTTATTAGAATAATGTTGGTATAAGGAATAATGTTCTTCTGCGAAGGTGCCGAAAATAACTGTGTAGCCCCTGTTATTATTAACCATATTGCAATAAAGTAAATAATAAAATTATATACAATTTCACTCTGAAAAACCATAAATAAACCAACTATTATATTTACTATTGCCTGTGTAAAAAGTATAGTCTTACTTTTAGTTGTTATTTTCTTGGAAAAATGAGTATATCCCATAAAACTAAGGCCTATTAATATCATTATTATTCCTATTGCTAATATAATAGTTGTATAAACCGTATTAGGTACAAGGATAAGTACTAAACCAATAGTTAAAGTAAGTAATGCATTTATTAGCACATTGCTCCATCTGTTTGATGTAATTATTGCTGCTTTATTCGACATAATATTTCTAATTTGTGATTAATAAAAATAATAAATATATAAACTGTAAGTCAATTTAGTATCTATAAAACTTAACACATTTATATGACCCAAAAGGAATTATAATGTGCAAAGATAAGTAAAGCTTTGTTATTAGATGATGATAAAAGTTAAAACTAATTAATAATTATAAAAGAGTATTTAGTGCTAGTACTGATTTTTCCGGAATATTTTCTTTCTCTATTAAATCTATTTGATTTTTTTTTCATAATGTATAACTCTTTACTCATGGCTAATTATTTTTTATTATTTTTGCAAAGTTTTATTAATTTAAGACTAAATGTAATATAACATAATTTAAACATGAAGAACTTCTTACTATTTTTATTTTTTTTTATAGCTTCTACATTGCCTTTATTTGCTCAAATAGGAGGCCTGTCAGCATCTAAGATATCATCATATTGTACAACAGTTGTAGGCAATAATACAATTGAATTTGAACCTAGTTTTACCTCTACAGTATCTAGAAAGGCTTGGGATTCAAATTCAGATATGTATAATTTATATTCAACATCCGATAGTGTGAGCCGTTTGTCTGCAATGAATTTTAGATTTACTTATGGCCTATGGGATAAACTTGAAATAGGTTTATCGGTATCAAGTATTATGTCTGCAGTTAGCGCGGGTGTTAGGTATGTAATCACTACCAACAGTAAGTTTGGCATTGCCGCTATTGCAGGCTTAAATGTGCCAATGGGAAATCAAACCGTTGATAAATCTTTAAGGAATACTTCGAATATGTATAAGGCAGGTTTAGGGCTTGTAACTACATACAATTTTAGTGATAATTTGTCCATTGATTTTACAGGGCAATATTCGTATTTTCTTCGCGAAACTGATGATAATAATAAGGGTGGTGTATACTTAAATAGTGATATTGGATACTATGTTCTCAACAAAAAACTTCAACTGATTACAGGGGTTGGTTTCTATAATATTAGAAACGATATTGGTAATCATCAAATATTAACTATGTATCCCGGGCTTGAAATTGCACCAGGTGGCGATTTCCTTATTGTAATGTCAGTGCCGTTTGATGTATATGGACGCAATGAAGCTAAGAATGTTGGATTTCTTTTTGCATTGACACTAACATTTAATTAATGCCATTTCTTAATTCCTGCTTCAATCTTAATTTCTATGTGATCATCCTCTGATGGAATAGGGCATGAGTATTTATGATTATATGCGCAGTATGGATTATATGCTTTATTGAAATCAATAATTAATCTTTCACCTTCTTTAGGAATCCTTAAATCAATATATCTTCCTCCTGCATAGCTTGTTATGCCGCTTGTATTGTCTGTAAAAAGTAAGAATAAATAGTCTTTATATTTGTCTTGTTTTACTAATTCAGTATTCTGATAAATATTGATTTCTACCTTCTCTCCATTTATTATAAATTTTGCTATTCCGTAAACTACATATGTTGGTCGGCGGTCGGTAGTGGTTTTCATTCCAAATTCCTTTGGTGTTGTATTTAATACTAGCTCGGCTTCAATATTATAATCTTCATTAATATTATAGAAATCTAAACTAGTAAATTCTGCCAGGTCAGCTTCTGTTAAAGGGCTAGTTTTTGCATCTTTAAACTCGGTATTCATTTCTTTCTGAAATTCTTCAATAGTCTTTTTGTAATCACCAGTAGTACTTGCTGCTATTAGTGTAATTATAATTATTAAAAATGATTTCATTATTTTATATTTGAGATTTAATACTGATTTTTATTTCTTAGCTTTTGCGTAATATTTGCATATATCTGTAATTCCACATTTATCACATTTTGGCTTTCGTGCTAGGCAAATATATCTACCATGTAGTATTAACCAATGATGAGCAGTTGGAATTATCTCGTCAGGAAAATACTTTATAAGTTGTTTTTCTGAGTCTAAAGGGTTTTTTGCATTGGTGGTAAGTCCAATTCTTTCCGAAACTCTAAATACATGAGTGTCTACAGCTAATGCTGGCTTATTGAAAACTACGGAAGCAATTACATTTGCAGTCTTACGACCAACGCCGGGTAACTTTTGCAATTCATCTACATCACTTGGAAAAACTCCATCGAACTCCGATAATAAAGTCTTTGCCATTCCCACAAGGTTTTTTGCCTTATTATTTGGATACGAACAGCTTTTTATATACTCAAAAACATCACTAATCTCGGCCTCTGCTAGTTTGTTTGCATTAGGAAACGCTTTGTAAAAATCAGGAGTTAGAGTGTTTACTCTTTTGTCGGTGCATTGTGCCGATAGTATTACTGCTACCATCAATTCATAGGTGCTACCATAATCTAATTCTGTTTCAGCAACAGGTTGAGTTGTGGAAAAATAATCTATGAATCTTGCAAATCTCTCTTTCTTTATCATAAATACTGTGGTGTTTATACTATAATATCCAATATGCTAAACCCGAAGTAACAGTAATGCCAACTGCATATCCTATAATAATTTCCGACCAACTATGTGCTTTAAGGTATTTTCGGGAAGCAATCACAATTATACTTAGTAGTAAACTAACTAATAGGGGAATTAAGATATCTAAATAATATGTTTGCATTAATACAAATAAAATAGCATTAAGGCTCCCCATTCCGGCAGAATGAGCACTTACTTTCAGCTGTGTATTTAGTATAAGTAGTGTTATTATTATTAGGGTAGGTATCGCCATTAATAGTGGAATAAGTACTGGAAAAATATCAATACTATAAAATAGATAAGTAATTATTCCATAATGGATTATAGTATATATATAGGGTGTAGTCCTTTCGTCTTTGTTTTGCATTTCGAAGGATGATATTATGCCCTTCTTCTTAAAATATACCATGCTTGCAATCGGAAGCAATACTGTGGCTAAGCCAACGATTATCAAAATATAAAACTGCAATGAACTACCTAGAGTTTGCACCTCAAATATTGGTAATACGAAAGCAAAAAGCATTATGTAAAACGGTAAAAATAGTGGGTGGAATGATAGCGAAAAACTTTCAGCTAGGTATTTTTTCATTTTATTGATTATAGATATTGATAATATGCAAATATACAAATTTAAGGTAGTAGCTAGCGCTTCCATTTATTATTAAGAACTAATTTTTCGCAAAGTTCTAAAACTATAGCTCTTTTCTTAGTCGAGCTACAGGTATATCTAGCTGTTCTCTATATTTTGCAATGGTTCTACGTGCAATATTATAACCTTTTTCTTTTAAAAGAGTTGCAAGCTTTTCATCAGTAAGTGGCTTTTGTTTATTTTCGCTATCCACCGAGTCTTGAAGTATTTTCTTAATTTCTCTTGTGGAAACTTCCTCGCCACTTTGAGTTTGCATTCCTTCCGAAAAGAATGACTTTAGCTTAAAAGTGCCAAAAGGCGTCTGAATATATTTACTATTCACCACTCTTGATATTGTTGATATATCTAAATTCACAATCTCAGCAATGTCTTTCAATATCATTGGGCGTAGCTTGGTTTCGTCACCACTAAGAAAATACTCATATTGATACTCTAATATGGTTTGCATGGTTCCCTGCAAAGTATTTTGACGTTGTTTTATAGCATCGATAAACCATTTTGCAGAGTCAATTTTCTGTCGCACATAGGTAATTGCTTCTTTCATTTGCTTATTACCTTTTCCTTTTTGCTCAGAATAAGCTTCAAGCATGTTTTTATATGTTCTCGAAATCCTTAATTCTGGAGCATTACGACCATTTATATTTAGTATTAATTTTCCATCTTCGTTTGCCAATAAAAAATCGGGAACAATATGCTCCTTAATTCCTGAAGACTCACTAAGGCTATTCCCTGGTTTGGGATTCAGTTTAATTATTTCACTAATAGCATCCTTTAGATCTTCATCAGTAATATTTAGCCTCTTTGTAATATTAGAATAATGCTTTTTAGTAAATGCATCAAAAAACCTTTCTATTATTGTAATGGCAAGACTAATGGAGTCGGTCTTCTCTTTTTGCTCTAGCTGTAGCAGTAAACACTCTTGAAGGCTACGTGCACAAACACCAATAGGTTCAAATTTTTGAATCATTGAAATTAGTTGCTCTATAACCTCTTCATTGGTTTCAATGCCTTGAGTAAATGCTAAATCATCCACAAGAGCAATAGACTCTCTTCGTAGATATCCTGAGTCGTCGAGGTTGCCGATAATGAAATTCGATATTTGAAATTCTTCTTCGGTAAGAATACGCATTGCCAATTGGTTTCTTAGCAAATCGTGAAAGCTGCTTCCCGAAATAAATGGAGTTTGATACTCTTCATCATCCTTACTTTGATTATTAGATTCGTATTTATAATCAGGAACATCGTCGGGATCAATATAATCATCTAAATCAAACTCATCATCGTTAGAAGTGTCATCTGGTTCATCTTGCTCGTTATCATCATTTTGGTCAAACTCTTCTTCTTCTTCACCTTCTTCCAATGCAACATTTTCTTCCACTTCCTGCTTAATTCGCTGCTCCAATGCAATTGTAGGAACCTGCAAAAGTTTCATCAATTGTATTTGCTGCGGCGAAAGTTTCTGCTGAAGCTTAAGTTGTAAATGTTGTTTGAGCATACTTATCTAGTTTTGATTTTACTTGCAGCAAAGTTATAGTTTTTTTTTCAATTATAGTTTTTATTTTTATTTTTTTTAATTTTTGGCAATGTTTTTGTTATAAGCGGCAAGGTAGTTATGATTAGAACATTAAGGATTTTTTTAGTCAGCCTGCTTACTCAATTAAATATATATTTAAATCTTTTTTTTATGAAAACGTACTTAAAATTGTTATTAGTAATTGCACTTGTTGTTAGCAATATAACGGAGTCTTACTCGCAAGAAGTAGCTACAAAATCAAAAATTATAGATGTTACAGTGTTTCAACAAGGAGCCCAAATATATCGAAAATCGAATACAAGCATTAAAAAAGGACATCAAATAATTAGACTTAGCAATTTGAGTAATAATATTGATGTTTCTAGTATTCAAGTTAATGGTAAAGGTAAGTTTAC
>JAOZSY010000036.1 GCA_029939445.1 Bacteroidales bacterium | reverse complement strand
AAAAAATTACTTTATTGATCAAGATAATAGTATAAGTAACTTAGACACAGCATTTAATCAGTTTAATACTTTTTGTAATAAAAAAGGAATTAGTACAATTGATACTAAAAAACCAATCTCTTTTATCAGCATAATATATAATTCTTTGCTATTCCTGCTTGGTTTACCAATATTTATTTTTGCTTTTATTAATAATGCTATTTACTACAAACTACTAATGAAATTTCTTGTAAATGTAAAAGATAAGCAATTTCATACTTCCATAAAATCGGTAGTTTCTCTATTACTTACATTCGTAATATATCCTATACAAGCTGCTATTTTGTGGGCAATTAGTGGAAATGGACAATGGGCACTTATTTACCTAGTTTTATTACCATTAACAGCTTTATTTGCGAATAAATATCGTTATAACTTAAATGATTTTAAAACTAAGCTTATTTTCTGGAAATTAATAAAATCGAAAGTACAAAATGAGTATTTGGCAAAGAAAGATAATATAGATAAGATACTTATAAAGGTAATGAGTTAGTAGCTATCGTTTCTTTTGCTTTTTCTTAGCTTTTTCTGATTTAATACCACTAACTTCTTTCTCTTTCTTTACTTTCTTCTTAAGCTGTTTTTCTTCTTTTTGGGGAGCAGCAGCAACAGATATTGGTTTATTAATGGTATCAGCTTTAATTTCGCACATACAACGAAACGTAATCCAGTCAGTTGTCTTTTCAAAAGCCATATAGCTAACATCACCTATTCCTGCCTCATCAATCCAGTTAAAACCAATGGTAATAATACCACCTTTAAGATACTCTGCTGCATTTTCTGATTCATAACAGAATTTTTTACCCTTTTTACTATCATACGGGCTAGCCAAATTACTAATTACAGGATTTCTTTTTATAGTTTTAATCTTAACCACATCTTCAAAAAATATACCCATAGCCTTCTCCCATTCTTTTCTTTCTACAACCCTATAAACAAAATTAATGGGATACTTTTTTCTTTGGTTTAAAGTTTTGCATTGTATAGCATAATTCAACTTAACTTTATCTGTACGCCATTTGCAATACTCTTTTATTTGTCGAGGATTAATATTTACCATTGGATAATGATAGAAAGAAGACCTAGTTAGTCGATGATCAACCTCGTATATATGCTTATCATTACCAACAGTTTTCCAAATTCTAGTAAGCATATCTTTATAGTAAATACTATCCATTGGTAAAGAAGCATATACTTGCTTAAGATCCTCAGCATTTAAACCAAATATTGGAAGCTTATGTAATGTGTCGCGTAATCCTGGAGAATAAGAACGACGTATATCTGCTAAAAACTCTAAATAATCATATACTTTTATTGGCTGTTTATCAATATATAAACTATCTGATAAAGGGATAGTTCCATAAGGCAAATTATGGAATTCCACTTTTTTTCTATCTGACTTAGGAGCAAAGCCAAACAGGATAATTACAAATATTATTAACAGTCTATATAACAAAGGTCTATATTTTAATAAATCTAAGAACTTTTATACGCACAAATTTCTAAAAGGTTATATCAATTTATTTACTTTTGTTCGTATGATAAAAGACGCAATAATAATAACAGGTACTAGTTCTGGAATCGGTTTAGGATTAACAAAATATTATCTAGAAAATGGGTATAAAGTTATTGGCCTTGCTCGCAGAAATCCATTAGAACTATCATCATATAATAACTATGCACATATTAGTATTGATATTACTGACCCAATTGCAATTAGTATAGCTTTTGACAAACTTCTTAAAGAGATAGTAAATATAAAGCTTATAGTTTTAAACGCTGGTGTTCTCGGCAGTATCGATAGAATGGAAAGTATTAGTATTAAAGACTCGAAGAATGTATTGGAGACAAACCTATGGGCGAATAAATCAATAATAGATAAATTAATTCTGTCTAAAACTAATCTTAAACAAGTTATAGCAATCTCAAGTGGAGCATCTAAAAATGGCTCTGCAGGTTGGGGCCCTTATAGTGTATCAAAGGCTGCATTGAATATATTAATTAATACATACTCCAAAGAAAATACTAAAATTCATTTTAGCAGTATAGCTCCAGGGCTTGTGGACACAGCAATGCAAGAACATATTAGTAGTCTAGAAAATAATGATAATTTTGAATCAATAAATAGAATTCAAGCAGCAAAAGGAACAAGTGATATGCCTTTGCCATCGGCAATTGCAAAAGACCTTGCTATTATGTTTGAGAGAATATATACAAATGAAATATCAGGAGAATTTTTTGATATAAGAAATTACTAATCAACCTTAAACATTGGGCATAACTCCTGGTATATCATATAATTGATATCATCGTAGCATACAAAAGTTACATTAAGTTTATAATTGCCTTCGTTTAAAAATTTAGTGACAGTTTCGATAGCTACATGTGCCGCATCAATCTTGGGCATACCATATACCCCTGTAGAGATATTAGGAAAAGCAATAGATTTACAATTATTCTCAACAGCCAATAATAGTGAATTCCTATATGCAGATCTTAATAATTCTTTTTCATCATTTTTACCACCATTCCACACAGGACCAACGGCATGAATAACAAATTTAGAAGGTAGATTATATGCTTTTGTTATCTTAGCTTGGCCTACGGCACAACCACCAAGACTCAATGATTCTTTTACTAAATCTGGACCAGCAGCTTTATTAATAGCTCCATCAACACCACCACCTCCTTTTAGCTGAGGATTGGCAGCATTTACAATGGCGTCAACTTTTATAATAGTAATATCGCCCTTAATTGTATTTTTCATAATTTATTAATTCCCTTAGAATTATATCTCTTTTGCAAAAATATAATATTTTATTATATCTAATTCATATTTTTAGAAAAACTACTATAATAATTTTAGTAAATTTGCTTTTAAATAATACAATCCTTTATATTGAATAATAAGCTTTACATAGCACTACCACTACTCGACGAACTTGAAAATATTGATCTTATATTCAATAGTTTAAGAAAGCAAACATATACTAATTTTGTATTAATAGTTTGTATTAATCAGCCTGATGAGTGGTGGAATGACGATGCCAAAATAGAAATCTGCAAGCGTAATACCGATAGTATAGATATAATAAAGAAGTATTCCATAGATTATAATATCGAGACTCATATTATTGATAAGAGCAGTAAAGGCAATGGGTGGCAAGCTAAAAGAATAGGTGTTGGTTGGGCTCGAAAAACCATAATGGATAAGATAGAAACCATTGCCAAAGATGAAGATATAATAATAAGCCTTGATGGAGACACATACTATCATGAAGAATATTTTAAAACAATAGTTGAGAGTCTCTCTAAAAATAAAAATATTGATATAATATCAATACCGTACTATCATCCGCTAAATGATGATGATAAAGCTAATAGGGCAATTCTCCGCTATGAAATATATATGCGTTATTATTTTCTTAACTTGGTACGTATAGAAAGCCCTTATGCATTCTCTGCATTGGGTTCTGCTATAGCTTTTAAACAAAAGGCCATTAAAAAAATTGGAGGCTTCACACCTAAAAAAAGTGGTGAAGATTTTTACTTTATTCAAAAAATGATTAAGCATAAACCCATTGGAAATTGGCTTGAAGAGAAAGTTTATCCTGCTGCACGATTTTCGAATAGAGTATTTTTTGGCACTGGACCAGCAATGATAAGAGGCAATGCAGATAATTGGGATTCTTATCCCCTATACCCTATTTATTTATTTGATAAAGTTCAAGAATTTTATAATTTAATTCCTCAACTTTATACGGAAAATATAGATACGCCCATTGATTCTTTCTGGAATAGCAAAGAATCTAAAAACACAATTTTTGATAAACTTAGAAAGAATAATAAAGACTTAAAACACTTTACTAAAGCTGTTTATGACTACTTTGATGCTTTACGAACATTGCAGTTTCTTAAGTCTAATTACATTAGTAATAAGGAAGAAGATAATCTTATAACATTTCTTAGAACTGATTTTGCCAAAGGAATTGATGATAAACTTCTAATAAATTTAGACTTTAAGGATTCATCTTTACATCAATTGAATGCAATAAGAGATTATCTTTGTAATATTGAAGATAAATATAGAAAACAAATTTCTGATTTATAATTATGGAAAACAAACTTATTACAATATTAGGAACCACAGCAACTGGTAAAACCAAATTAGCAGCAAGCCTTGCAGCAATTATAGGTGGTGAGGTAATAAGTGCCGATTCGCGACAAGTTTATAGAGGAATGGATATTGGCTCTGGAAAAGATATAACTGAATTTAACGTAAATGGCATAGAAATCCCTTATCATTTAATTGATATTGTGGACCCTGGTTATGAGTATAATGTTTATGAATATCAAAATGATTTTTTTAAAGCATATAAACAAATTATTAAGAATAATAATATTGCAATTATAGCTGGAGGAACAGGAATGTATATTGAATCTGTACTTAAAGGCTACCGAATGGCTAAGGTAAATACTAATGAGGCATTACGATTACAGCTTCATAAAAAAACAGATAAAGAACTTCAAGAGATACTTTTTGAAAGAAGAGTTCCGCATAATACAACAGATTTAAACGATAGAGAAAGAGCTTATAGAGCCATTGAAATAGAAGAATACTACAAAAAACATCCAGAATTACTTATTGATGTTCCTAAGATTGAATCCATAAACTATGGAATAAGATACGATCGCCAAGAAATAAGAAACAGAATTACAGACAGATTAGATCAAAGGCTTAATGAAGGCATGATTGATGAGGTTGAGAATCTAATAAATAGTGGCTTAGAGCCAAACAAACTAAAGTTTTACGGCCTAGAATATAAGTTTGTTACTCAATATATTATGAAAGAAATTGAGTATGGCGAGATGTTTTCTGGACTAAATACCGCTATTCATCAATTTGCTAAACGTCAAGAAACATGGTGGCGTAGAATGGAGAAAAATGGCACCAAAATAATTTGGATAAATGGTGACATATCTCTGGAAGAAAAACTAAGCTTTATTATAGGAAATTTAAGATAGTCTCAATTATATACTATTTAAATTTCTTAGTATAAAAATGGCAATATGGTCTGCCAGTAGTTTTTTGGTAATACTTTTGGTGTTTTTGTTCTGCCTGCCAAAATCTCTCTGAATCATGTACCTCAGTTGCAACTTCTACTCCACTAATTTCAAGTATTTCAATCAATTTAAGTATTGTTTCTTTCTGTTGTGGATTAATACAGAAAACAGCTGATTTGTACTGCTCACCAATATCCGGTCCCTGCCTATTTACTTGTGCAGGATCATGAATTTCAAAAAACAGTTTTGCTAAATCTTCATAAGATATTATATCTTCATCAAACTCAACTTTCAAAGCCTCAATATGACCTGTACCTCCAGCGCAAACCAGCTCATAGCTTGGGTTTCTAATGCTTCCGCCAATATATCCAACTTGTGTAGATAATACACCTTTCTTATTCTGAAAATAATATTCCATGCCCCAAAAGCATCCGCCAGCAAATATAGCTGTAGTCATTTTACTATCATTTACACCCATAACATTAACCTTTATTGGATTAAAACTTAAACTCAATGAATTTACACAATGACGTATATCTTTATCAGTATATTGCTCGCCATTAAAAACATGACCTAAGTGAGCACCACATTGAGCACATAATATTTCAGTACGACTACCATCGGCATCAGTTTTTCTTTCTACTGCACCTTCTATTTCATCATCGAAACTTGGCCAACCACAATGAGAATCAAATTTATCATCAGAATTATATAAAGGTGCATCACATTGCTTACATGCGTATACTCCTTTCTCTTTACTATGTACATACTTACCCGTAAATGGAGCTTCAGTACCTTTATTAAGTATCACAAACTGCTCTTGTTCAGTCAGTTTATTATATTCCTTTTTGTCTTGTGCACTCATTTTTATATTGTTTAGAAATACTAATGATAGAACAAAAATAACTATTATTTTATTCATTTTTATAGCTTAAAATAAGAACTTATCAAAAATTATAGCATATAATTTTATTGTCTTTATTATAAGAACAAAGCTATACTATTGATTATGAAAAAGAGTGAAAATAATGCAATAATTATCAGAGCAATAAAAATAAAATTACTTATTACGAGCTTTACTTACTGATATTCTTTTAACTCCTTCGAATGCTATGATAAATGCATCACTTGAACCATTTTGTTTGATAATAGCACGCTCTTGTGCTGCAGCTTCATAAGTATCAAAGGATTTACTTGTATAAATAATTAACCCACTTGCTCTAGTGTAATAGTCGAGTCCATTAGGACTTAATGTTTTTAAACTTTGAAGCTGGTCTCCTTTTCTAACACTCCTAAAGGCTCCTATTTGTACTTTATAGGTGATTTTAGCATTTTTAACTATATTTTGCTTAGTCTTGTCATTATTTTTTAATGTATTATTAGACGTAATTGCTTGTTCTGCATTACTACTCTTACTAATACCTACTTTATTAGTAGCTTGTTTATCACTTGCTATATTTGCATCTTGCTTATTCGTAGTAGTATTATTAGCTTGGCTATTATCTACTTTATTTACAGTTTTATTACTAGCAACAGTATTTGTAGTAGCTACAATAGTTCTTGCTTTAGTAATACTAATACGTTCACCTTTCTTAAATGCTACTATAAATGCATCACTTATACCTATTTTTCTTATATTATTTCTAGATGCAACTGCATCACTCTCATTATTATAAGTGCCTGAGAAGTATCTATAATAACCTTTAGATGTTCTATTATAAAACAGATCTTGAATATTAAATAATCGAGAAGAAGTTCTTAAACCACCATAAACACCTATTTGAACACTAAAGCTTACATTATCGTCATTATATAATTCAGTATTAGCAATGCTTAGGCCTGTATTTTTAGGAGCATTAGACTCCGCCATTTTTTGTTTTTCAACAGAAGCACCATAATTTGCAACACTCAAGTTATTACTTTTGCTAGCAAGTTTAGTATCTGTATAGGCATCTCCATTATCAATAATTCTACGTGCAGCAGCAACACTCATACGCTGGCCGTTATAATAAGCAACAATAAATGCATCTCTATATCCTACCGAACGGATAGTTGATTTTGCCACATTAGCATCATCATAATTAACAAATAGACCCGCTAAATATCTAGTATATGCAGAGTTAGATATTACTTCAGCGCAAACAGGCTTTATTCCTTTAAAGGTATTTTGTGGTATTTCTTTTTTGAATGCCCCTATTTGAACTTTATAAATTAAACCCATAGGATTTTTTGGATTTACTTTAATTCTTTTAGATTCAGAATAAAACTCCTCTTTAGATTCTTTTTTATCAGTAATATATACACCTACTATATCTGCTTTCCGTATTTTATATTCTGTAGTTTGTTTTGGTGTTAAATCCTCTGTATTTACCAAATACAATTTATCCAACTCAATATTTGCAATTGTAGTTTTAGCTGTTACTTCAATCTTATTTTTATTATTCACGCTCTTAGAAGCATTGGTATTATTAGATTCTTTAGCAATATCTGTTTTATCAATAGCATTATTTTCTTTTTCATTATTAGCAATAATAGCTTCTGTTTTCAATAATTTCATTGCCTTACGCTGATTACTTATTGCTAACTCAGTATATTGTTTTGCTTGTTCTTCGAATTGCTCCTGTATTTCTTCAGAAATATCAATTTTTTCAGATGAAACATTACTACTCTCAGCCAAAGCGAAATTTCGATCTGCAATTAGGAAAAATTCCTTGGCCTGATTTCTTATTAATTGATTTGATGTACCATTATACATACGCATTATTACAACATTTGTACGTTGTATCTCATTTTCAGAAATAAGACTATTAAGCTCTTCTGCAGTTGTTTTCATTGAATCTGAATACAACCTCAAATCTTCACTTAAGCTTATAACATTCTGTTTTGAAGACCCTTCAATAGCATTAGAACTATCTAGTAGTTCAACAGATAATTGTAAATATCTTGTTGATTGCTTTTCTAAATCCCCTACTATATTCTTATCACTTATCTTGCTTAAATCTTCTTTTTCTGAATTATGCCCTTCAATATATTTAACCAAGTATAATTCGCCACCCTCAATAATTGCTCTCTGCTTCTTTAGTTTAGCAATTCTTTTATCAAACTTAACATCCTTAAATCCCTCAAGAATACTTATTTCTTCATCAATAAGTACTTTTTTCTTAATAATGAGCATATGCTTTGCTTGAGCAACCTGTATATCATTAACATATATAAGGTCGGTTGAGTTACCATAATAATAATCCTTTACTACATCATTATTATACTCATTATCAATGATATCATTATTGCTAACAATCTTATCATCCTTATCAATAGTTGCATCAGCTAGAAAAATATCGTCATCAAAACTTACATTTCTAATTAAGTCTATTTCTGCAATTATACTGGTTTCCTGCACCGCAATTAAGCTACTTCTTTCAATATAAGTACTTATTACGTTAAACTCTTTTATTATATTACCATTCTTATCAATTACTATTCTCTCATTTGTTATCTCTATCTCTTTAGCAATAATTTCCTCATCAATACTTATTATACTATCATTAAGTAATTCAAGTTCTATATTAACATTTTCTCTTTTCTTTTTGGAAATTTCCAAACTCAATTCATTTTCTAGTTTATCTTGTTTCTGAATTATTTCTGACTTTTCGTTTAAAATTTCATCTTTAGAAATCTCAAGTTCAATTTTGTTCTCTTTAGCTATAGAAAACTCTTCAGAAATTTCATTTTGGTATTCTTCCAAAGGAGTCTTTTTGTTTTCACTATCGATAACTGCATCATAACTATCCATACTAATAGCAAGAATATTATTTGCAGTAATATAATTTCGGTTTTCTTTAAACTCCTTTTTAATGCAAATTATATTGCTATCAACCTGCTTATTGCCTTCATATAGTAATCTTGAATACATTGCCCCAGCAATTGCTTTACGTTGTACTGCAACAAGTTGCTTGTTTTTATCTTCTAAACTTACTATTAATTCTGCTTTTTCCTTCGGATTATCTGTATTTTCAATTTTTTCTTCTACATTCTTAATATCAACCTTTACATCTTCAGAAATATCAAAATTTACTTTTGCTAACTGTACACTCTTAGATAGTTTCTGCTTGTTCTCTTTATTTTCTTCGCTTAATTCATTAATTTTATCAATAGCAGGTGCTAAGTATTTACTACTAACAGCAATCATTGATTCATTAGTAAATTTTGGAATATAAATAGAATCTTGTATTATAGCAATAATTACAGCTTTATTCTGCATTAGCTCTAATTTGCGAATTTTTTCATCCAACTGTTTATCTACACTATTATCTACACTCTCTGAAACAACTTTCGCAAAATCAGAATTACTAACTTCTGGCACACTATCAAGCTCATTATAGTGTGCAATTACCATATCTTGAGAAGAATGAATTTCTTTTTTATCAACAAGAGCCTTCTTCTCTTCATCAAGTAATGCTAGAGTTTCAAGATCTTCTTTCATTTCCTGATCATTATCTCCCTCTGCTATTTCTGTTAATTCTTCTAGTATCTCCAAATTTATTGCCTGAAGTTTCTCTTCACTTAATTCATCAAATATAAAATTACTCTCAACTTCTAAATATTCTATTTGTACTTCTTCTATTTTTTGAATTACAATTTTATCATAAGTTTCATAGCTTTTGTCCTCATTATTAGCCAAATACTCTTCATTTTGAACTTTTATTTCTTCCAAAACTTCAATATTATTCTTATTCTCTACTTGAATCCCCTCTCCTTCTTCTACTTTCTCAATAGCAAAACTAGTCGCCACCTTAAAGCTTTTCACCTCTTTATAAAGATTCTTTGCCACTATAATTTCTTCAGGAGTAGCATTTTCTTCTGTCTTTTCGATCGATGCCATTATTTCATTAGCCTCATCTAACTTCTCCTTATTATTTTTGTGCTCTACTACTGCAATTGTCTTAAGCTTATTAATTTTAGTGTTATTGAGTTCTATCGCAACTTCTATACTATCGCTTTTAGATTCAAGTATTACAGTATTCGTTGCAATCAATTTTTCATTCAATTCAATATTAGAGCTACTTTCACTATCAGAACTACTATCTTTTCTTGCGATACTAGTGTTTACACCAACACCTACAGCAACTCCAACTCCTTTATTTACACCATCAGCACTATTGCTTTTATTGGAAATACTATTATCTTTCTTAGTATTATTAGCGACCTTAGTACTTTTATCAGATTCTTTTTTAGAATTTGATGCCTCAGCTATTAGCTCCGAATTATCCGTATTACTTATAGTTAATATGGAGTCTTTATTCACATTATCTTGCAATTCTATTTTTGAATTGGCTTTATTATTATTATCAGCAATGCTTTTATTTGCAGATAATTCAATATTATTATTATTATTATTTAAATCAGAACTTAGACTCACATTAGCATTTGAGTTTTTATTTGTTGTATTACCGTCTTTATTCTCTGCCTTATTTAATTCTAATTTCACTTCTGAGTTTCCCTCAAAATTACCATTAGCATTATTAGACGCTAATATTTCATTAGAATCATTTGCTAAATAATAATTATCTAACTTATGTTTTTCTACTAATATATTACTATCAATCATAGCAATTTCGGAAACAGTAACAGTAGAGTCATCTATATAACTACTAGATTCCATATAAGATTTTATTAAATCTTTAGCACCTGTAATAATACTTTCCTCTTCGTTGGCCTCCTTAGTAAGATTATTATATTCTAATACATTACTAATATTTTTTTTCTTCTTTTTATCTAAATCAGATTCTGTTAAAGCAATTAATTCAGTATACTCCTGCCTTTCTTCTGCATCAGTAGTTTTACTAAGCTCTTCATTATACATTAATAGCTCCTGCCTCAAATCTTTAATTTCTATCAATAATAGTTTGCCTTTTAGGTGATATGTTTTTGATACACTACGCTTTGCCACTACCATTGCTTGTTGCAAAGAGGTTACCTGCATTACATAATCAGCAACTTTTTCGTTTCGCTTGTTTATATCATTTATATGATGAAATGCCAATGCAACAGAATCTTTATTATCACTATTTGTATATTTGTATATATTCTCTGTTTCAGCAAGAATTGTATTAGCATCAGCTACCATCTCAGTAATCTTCTTATCTAATTTTTCTACAATTTCAGTAGAAAGTTCAACAGTTTTTTGATGCTTTTTTAGTTCCTCTATGGACTTCTCATCACCTTTTTCTGTTATTTGTTTTGCCAAAACCTTACTCTCATCTATTATCTTTATAAAATTAGTTTTCTTCTTTTGCAACTCAACTATTTTATAATTTAGTTTTCTATATGAGCTATAGCTAGAATCTATTATAGTTTCAAAATCTTCTTCATCAGTTAGTTGAATAATTTCATTACTATTAGCAGCAACTTCTGGTTCTTCAGTAGATTCCTTAATAGGAATCTTCTTTTTATAATCATCTACATTTATATTAGTTTTGAGCTCAGCAATATCTTTCAACAATTTTACAATATCCGTTGCATCTCCTTTATCACGAAAGGCTTTAGCAAAATCTTGCTCGTTAGCCTCATAGTTAAGTCCGATATGATATACATATATTTCGCCACTAATACTTTTTCTATCTGATGAGAAATACGCCATAGCACCACTAGTATCAGGCACATAAAATACATCATTGAAAGGAGTATTTGTAGGAAAATTCATATTTTTACAATCATTCCAAGAGAGCTTACTTACATTAAATGTAGTTTTAAAAACATCGTAACCACCAATGCTAGTATGACCTTTTGAGCTAAAGTATAAAGTACTACCATCCTTTGTTATATATGGGTATGCATCGTCGTAAGGTGTATTAATCTGAGTGCCTAAATTTTCTGATTCACTCCAGTCTCCATTAGCCATCAGCTCAGACTTATATATATCCAAACCCATTTCGGCCTTATCACCATAACTTGCAAAGTATAATACATTATCATTGGGCAAATACACCCCAAAACTAGGAGAAGAATGCTTCTTGTCGTATTTTGTTTTCAATACCGTGGGAACAGCTATAACTCTACCAAAGGATTCTTTAAAATTATAGCTCTTATAAAACGTTTCACTTCTTACTAATTGTTTTTCAATAACATACAGAAGTTTTATATGTGATAATAATAAGATTCCATTATTACATTCCTTAATTCGCTTATCAATATCGAAACTCTTAACATTGCGTTTTTTAGCTAAATTTTTATAATTAGTATAAGATGTCTGAGCATCAGAAAATCTATAATTTTGATGATATGCTCTTCCCAAATAGTAATGGACTCTATTATCTTCAATGGATAAATCAATAGCATCAACAAAATATTTTATTGGCCGAGTTTTATTATCAGGTTCACTATACATCATACATACTCCTAGGCGAAAGTTGTAATCAGCATTCTCGGAGTTATTACTTCTCAACGTCTGATAATATGGGTATGCAGCTTTAAAGTCATTCTTTTCAAATAGCTTATTAGCTTCTTTAATGTAATCATCAACATCAGAGTGATTTTGAGCAACGACATTAAATTGCAAAAGAAAAATAAACAATATGTAAAATATATGCTTTATCAAAAAACTATCTTTTAGTTAAAACTCTGTTATAGTGTAGTATTTACTACATCAAAACTATGATTTTTATACTTATAATTAACAATTTTGTTACATTAAAAAAGCACTAAATGTTTTTAATAACAATTTAGTGCTTTTTTTACAGCTATATTTTGAATAATATATTTATAAATACCTGACAAACAATATTTAACAGAGTTTATCTATTATACAAAATCATTAAGTTTATATATAATAATTAATCATCAAAATTGAACTCTCCATCTTCTACGGCTTGTTCTATGCTCTTATTATACATTTTCATGGCTCTCCAGCTCATACCCATGCTTGAAAATCCACCATCATGGAATAAATTCTGCATGGTAACTTTTCTTGTAAGGTCAGAGAACATAACTATTGTATAATCAGCACATTCATCAGCACTAGCATTTCCTAATGGCGACATTCTTTCTGTAAAATCAATTAAAGAATCCATTCCTTTAATTCCTTTACCAGCAGTAGTTCTGGTAGGCGATTGAGAAATAGTATTCACTCTAATCTTCTTATCACGTCCGTAGATATAACCAAAGCTACGAGCAATAGATTCAAGCATTGCTTTTGCTTCTGCCATGTCGTTATATCCAAATAATGTACGTTGAGCAGCAACATATGATAAAGCCACAACAGAACCATATTTATTCATCGCATCAAGTTTACGCGATACTTGAAGCATCTTATGGAAGGATATTGCTGATATATCTATAGTTTTCTGAAAGAAATCGTAATTTAGGTCATCATAATTCTTTCCTTTACGCACATTCATCGACATACCTATGGAATGTAATATAAAATCAATCTTTCCACCCAATATCTCTACTGATTTTGAAATTACCATTTCTAAATCTTCAACACTTGTAGCATCAGCAACAATAATTTCTGAACCTGTTTTCTCTGCTAATTCATTTATTTCTCCAAAACGGAGAGCCAAAGGTGTATTAGATAAAGTAAATATTGCTCCTTCTTCGTGAGCCTTCTCAGCTGTTTTCCATGCAATAGAATCTTTATCTAAAGCTCCGAAAATAATTCCTCTTTTCCCTTTTAATAAATTGTATGACATAATAATTATTTCATGTTAATATTCTTACTATCAAACTTTTAATAGTTTTTTTTACAAAAATGATTTTCTCTTACTGTATTATTTATATAATCTACTTCTAACTGTATATAGTTAATAGACTATTTATATTTTGGATAATCGATGGTTTTTATAAGATTAGCTTCTTTATCATAAAATGACCACTCGCCCACTCTATTTCCTTCTATCATATTTCCTTCGTAGAACTTAATTCCATTGCTATACCAAACAGTATAAATTCCACTTTCTTTACCAACTTTATAAGTTCCTTGTGCAATTAAAGCTCCTTTTTCTTCATAGCCTTTCCAAATTCCATGGCGTAGCGTATCATACATTGGGCCTTCTAGCCATAAATTACCATTTCGATAATATTGCCATTCGTAATGCATTTCATTATCATTGGCCTTATAACCATACACCAACCTAATACTACCATCATCATACTTTGACTTTATAATAGTATCACTCCATTCTTTAAACGCAGTATTACTATCATACTCAGTTAGTTTCTTGCTTGAAGTATCACAAGAAACAATTGCTAATGACAGAAAAATCGAAAAAATAAAACCTTTTATTATTGTATTCATAAAAAATTAATTCTACTTTAAAATTCAATAATGTGCAATATTAATGTCTGCTTTCGAAATCATATTTAGCATTAAGTCTAGTAACTACATCTCCAGTAATGTCCAACTTAGGGTCAGCAGATAATAAACCGCTCATTGAACCGTAGTTTAATATCAATGTATAGTTCTTCTCTAATCTATAATTATTAAGAAATGAAATGATTGTATCTGTAACTTCAGAACTAATAGCTTGACGCTGCATAGAACTTTGTTGCCCCAAATTTTGCTCCATTTCCATTAAACCTTGCTGCTCTTTTTGCAATCTAGCTTCTGTATCTTGTTGCTGCTTAAGAGTTAGCATACCAGCTTTTGCCTGCTCAATATAATTATCATAATCTTCTTTTAACTTACGAGCCTTATACTCATATTTCTTTTGAATTTTAGTTTCAAATGCTTGAATCTTCATACTAGCATCTTGATAAAACTTATATTTAGTCATTAAACTATCTGTATTTACATAAGCAATAGAAATCCCAGAAGACGTTGCTGTGCTTTGAGTAGCAACATCAGCTTGAGCTACAGGTATCTCTTCAATACTCTTTTGTGTTTCTACATTATCAGATTTAGCATCTCCATCAACAGGTTGATTACACGACTGAAACATAAATAATGATGTACTAATTGCTGCAATAGCTACTACTTTTGTTAATTTCATAATTGTTTATTTATTATAATTTATACCTTTTAGATATTCTATTAATATTTGAATTGGCAAATATATGAAAGATATAAGAACTATTAT
>JAOZSY010000457.1 GCA_029939445.1 Bacteroidales bacterium | reverse complement strand
ATATTAGAATACTATTCTCAAAAACTAAAGTATAACCTACTCTTGGTTGTTGAATAAATCCTTAATATCAGCGGCTTTGGTTTTGCCAAGATGTGTATAAGCCGCTTCGGTAACTTCACGACCACGAGGAGTACGCATAATATATCCTTCCATAATAAGGAATGGTTCATAAACCTCCTCAATGGTTCCCGCATCCTCACCTACTGCTGTTGCAATGGTAGTAAGCCCTACTGGTCCGCCTTTAAATTTATCAATTATAGTTGTAAGAATTCTAATATCCATTTCATCCAACCCATTCTTATCAACATTTAGTGCCTCTAAGGAAAAATCTACAATTTTCACATCAATATTTCCATCACCCTTTATTTGAGCAAAATCTCTTACCCGTCGCAATAGGCTATTGGCAATACGTGGAGTACCACGACTACGACGAGCAATTTCTATTGCGGCTTGGTCTTCTATGGGCACATTTAGAATATTGGCAGAGCGCTTAACTATTGTTGAAAGCACCTCGGCATTATAATATTGTAAGCGAGAATTTATACCAAAACGAGAGCGCAAAGGAGCCGTTAACAATCCCGAACGGGTAGTTGCTCCAATTAGAGTAAATGGATTTAGAGTAATTTGCACAGTACGAGCACTAGGGCCAGTTTCGAGCATAATATCAATACGATAATCTTCCATTGCAGAATATAAATACTCTTCTACAACAGCGCTCAAACGATGAATTTCATCAATAAAAAGCACATCATTCTCTTCGAGATTGGTAAGCAATCCTGCTAAATCGCCAGGCTTATCAAGCACTGGCCCCGAAGATATTTTAATACCAACACCAAGCTCATTAGCTATAATATTCGATAGAGTAGTCTTTCCAAGACCCGGAGGGCCATGCAGTAAAACATGATCAAGAGCTTCGCCACGGTTTTTTGCTGCCTGAACAAATATTTCTAAATTTTCTACAACTTGAGGTTGCCCTTTAAAAGTAGTAAAAGCACTAGGGCGCAATGCTCTTTCATATTCTTGCTCACTATTGCTCAAATTCTCCGTATCCGGGTTAAGATTCTCGTTCATATGGCAAAGATATGGTAATTGTTGATTTGTTTATCTGTTTATTTGATTATTTGATTATTTGATTAGTTGTATTGGCTAAAAATATTTTAGTAATTGCAAGGTCCCAATTATACCCAGTTATTAAAATCAGAAATAGTATTATTATATCCGCCTGGCATAATAAGCATATTCCTTTCAACTACGGTCAAGATGACCGTGTTACAAAAAGCTCAAGCAAGCTTGGCTTTTGTACTATCTCATTTTCTTAAATTATTACCTCACAGTAATTTAAGACTATAAGAAATGGATTGACT
>JAOZSY010000456.1 GCA_029939445.1 Bacteroidales bacterium | reverse complement strand
TATAGTAGATAATACCGTAAAAGTATCTGGTTCTAAAATAGTAAAGTTAATATTAGTATCACAACCAACACTATCAATAATATTTAAAGAATAATTTCCTGCATCTAAGCCCGAAACACTACTTCCTGTTGAAATAGGAGCTGTATTCCAAGAGTATAAAAATGGAGATTTCCCTCCCATTAATGAGATGTTAGCACTACCATTAGCGTATCCATAACACGATATATCAGTATCTGAAAAAGTAGATACTGCATCGAAATAGGTGTAATTTACAACCATAGTATCAAAATCAGCAGGGCAAGAACCATTTCCTGTAGTTTCAAGAATAAACTCTATTTGATTAGACGAAATCTCTGATGCTGTAGGAGTGTAAACTGCATTTAGGTCATTGTTATTAAGCGAATAACTCCCAGCACCAGTAGTCCATACACCACCTGTTGCGGCTACAACATTTGCTGATAATGATACTGTGCTACTCTGGTTACAAATATACTGATCAGGGCCTGCATCCGCTGAAATTGTAGAAGCAAAAGCGGTTACGGTAACTGTATCAGAAGTCCCTGGACAGCCACTAGAATCAGTAATTATAACATCATAAACACCTACATTTACATATATAGAATCTGCCACCTCACCAGTAGACCATGAAAAACTATATGGTGGAGTTCCTCCAATACCATTTGCTGATATTGTAATACTTGTATCTCCAAAACAAATAGTTGGCACAAGTGGCAATATCTCTACTTCTAGAGTTGATGAAAAATACGTTCTAATTGTATCACATTTTGGAATAGTATCGCAACCATTCATCGCCAATCCACATACCTGATAATCAACATAGGCTGGATAACCAGCAGTTGCTGATACATCTACTGTATCACAAGCCGAAGTACAGCTCAAATACGAATCATATTGTCCTTGTGAGCCCGGATAAACAGATGTCCACGTAATACTAACTGGATCATAACCTTGAGTTCCTATTTGTCCTATACAACCTTCATTAACTATAATATCAGATGAAGCACTAGGTTTTGGGAAAGACCTTATACCGTATGTATTAGTATTATTACCTGGCTTACAAAAAGTAATGTGATAAGGCCCAATTCCTGTTAAACATATTGGAGTACCAACAGCCGTTTCCGCTCCACAACCTATCTTATAATTCATAGACCCCCCAGGCGTTGCTCCAGATTCAATAGTAAATTCTATACCAGCAGCATCGGGATGAAGAGTAAGCATAAAACTAATACAGTTTTCAGACCCCGTTGCCCCACAACAATGTCCATCACGAATAGTGGCTACACTAACCCACTCCATATCAGCGCTTGCGCTTAAGTCGACAGTAAAATGTGGCACAATAGAATC
>JAOZSY010000214.1 GCA_029939445.1 Bacteroidales bacterium | reverse complement strand
CTTATTGGGTATCTGATAGAGCAGGTGCTGGTTCAATGGAAGTACAGTTTGGTACAGATGTTACATCTACAGGTGGTAATTATTATCCATCGCCATATGCCAACTGGTATTGGGGAAATAAGGAACAGTATTTAATACTAGCATCAGAGCTTACAGCGATGGGTGTTTCGGCTGGACCAATGATGTCAACAGCTTTTAATATTGTTGCTTTAAATGCAGTTCCTGTATTAGGAAATTATGAAGTAAAAATAGGAAGTACTACTGTGTCAGCTTTAGCTACAATGATTCCTAACCTTACAACGGTATTTACAGACAATGCGTATACTCCTGTATTAGGATGGAATACTCACGATTTTATTACTCCATTTATTTGGGATGGTTCTTCAAATATTGTAATTCAAGTATGCTCTAATAACTCTGGTTATACTTCTAATGGAAACGCCAATGTTGAGAATAGCGCTACAAGCTTTGTTTCTTGTTTGAATACACACGCTGATGCTGCAGGTGTTTGTATTAATAATGGATATAGTATTGACCCATATTTAGTACGCCCAAATATAAGAATTTCCACTGTTGGTCAAGGTTGTTATAGCAGCAATCGTACTGATGTAACAGTAATAGTAGAAAATATACCATCAATAGATGCAAGTATTGGTGCTATTGTGGAGCCTATTGGTACTGTAAGTGGCAATACTGATTACGAGCTTAAAGTTGATTTAATTAATTATGGTACTTCTGATTTAACTACTTTGGATATCGATTATACTATATCTGATGGTACTCAAGAGACATATAGCTGGACAGGGACTATGCCTTATCAAACTAATGATACTATTATTATTGATACCATAAGTTTTAATGGTGGATCTTATGATATAGCAGCATGGTCGTATAACCCTAATGGAGTTGCCGATACAATTAATACTAATGATACTGCTTATGCTACTGTTGTAGCAGCACTGAATGGTATGTATACTATTGGAGATACCTCTGGTGGTGTTTATTTCGATTATCCTAATTTTACTGATGCTGTTGCAGCCTTAGAAGAGGGAGGCGTTGATGGTGCTGTTATTTTTAATGTGGAAACAGGAACCTATATCGAGCAAGTTGTAATACCTGCTATTGATGGTGTGAGTGCTGTAAATACGGTTACTTTCCAAAGTGGAGGTTTAGATAGCTCTACAGTAATTCTTAAATACGCTCCAACTGTTTATGCAGCTAACTATGTACTTAAATTTAATGTAACAGAATATATTATATTCCAACATATGACTATAAAATCGTATGGTAGTAGTAGTTATAGATCAGTAATTGAAATAGCTGGCGGTAGTAACTATATTGGATTATATAATAATATTATTGAAACACCAGTTACTATTGGTTATAGTGATCGTTGTATATTTTCTAATTCTTCAATTGACAATTATACCAAAATTATTAATAATCAAATAAATAATGGTTATTATGGTATTTATTTAAATAGTTCGTATAGTGAGCATCAAGTGGGAGCTGTTATAAAAGACAATATTATTGATGGATTTAGCAATATGGGTATTTATAGTTATTATAATGATTCCATAAGTATTACTGGTAATACTCTTAATGATGGAAGTACTACTTACGGAGCGGGAATTAGTGTTTCTTACAGTAATATTTATTCTGAGATTTTAAAGAATATTATTATACTTGAGCCTAGTAATTATGGTGTTGGCTTATCTGTTACTTATTCTGATTTTGACGTAGCTACACCAGCATTAATTGCTAATAATATGGTTTCTATTACTGGTGGATCTGGAACTAATAAGGGTATGTATATCTATAGTGATAATAATATTGATGTTTATTATAACTCAGTAAATATTACTGTAGGTAGTCCTTCTTCAAGAGCTGCTGAACTATCATTTCCTTCAAGCACTTTAAACGTACATTTCTCAAACAATACATTACGCGATTCTTTAGGATATACATTATATGTTTCTAATTCCCAAGGATTAGTAGAAATGGATTATAACTCTCATTATTCTTCAAGTGCTAATATGGCTTATTATTCAGGAATAGATGTGAGTGATTTGGATGGTCTAAAGGCAGCTGCTGCTGGTAAAGCTATTCATTCTGTATTTGGTAATCAACATTTTGTTTCGGCTACAGATCTACATATGTATTCTCCTCAGTTAGCTGGTTTAGCAAACGTTACGCCTCTTGTAACTGATGATATTGATGGTAAAATAAGATCAACTTATGCTCCTACAATAGGTGCTCATGAGGTTGACCTTTTACCAATAGATATGGCAATTTACGAAATACTACAAGTGCCTTCTAATACTCAAGAATTTACAACTTATCCACTTTCAGCTGTTATTAAGAATAATGGTACTGATACTATCTTTGGATATCAGATTGATTATCTTATTATAGGCGGAAGTAATGTTGTAAACACTTTCCTAAGTGATACTCTTACAGTAGGACAAACTGATACAGTTAATTTAACTCCTTTTGTATCTCCAGCAGGCGCTTTAACTATATGTATTACTGGAGTACTAACTGGTGATAATAATACAGCTAATGATGTTCAATGTCAGAATTTCTTCGGTAATCCTGTAAGGGATGCTTTTGTAACTGGTATTGAGATGATTGAAGGTGGATGCTCTTTAACTACAGATACTGTTACAATTTGGCTTAAGAATTTAGGAGTTGATACAATTAATGCTCCTGGCGCAACAGGTTTAGTTAATTTAAGCTATGTGCCTGATTTTGGAGCTACTGTTGTTACAGAGAGTTTTACCTCAGTACTTAATCCTGGAGATAGTATCTCTTATGAATTTACGTCTTTAATTGATTTTACTAATACAAGTCAATTCGACTCATTATATACTGTTACTGCATGGGTTAGTTATACTGGTGATAATGTTAATTATAATGACACTGCTTATATGGATGTTAATTCATTACATGTTCCTTATTTACCAGTGGTAGTTTCGCCAATTTCTACACCCTACGGAACTCAAGCTTTGCTAGAAGCTACTTCTTTAGATTCTTTACAATGGTTTAAAACTGACACTTCTTCAACATTGCTTGGCATTGGAAGTAATTATCTTACACCATACTTATATGCTAGTGATTCCTTTAGAGTATTAGCAATAGCTGGTGGAATTGGTGGAGAAGCTATTATTGGCACAGGAACAGAGGTTAATAAGAGTTTACCTTTAGAAATGTATTATGGTTATACATATTCTCAAAGTATATATACTCCATCTGATTTTGATGATGTAAATGGATCAATAACTTCTATTTCATATTACTATAATGGAAATAGTTCAATTACTGGAGATGCAATAGATATTTATATGGGCCAAACTATTAAAGATGAATTTACTTCATCATCAGATTGGGTTAATTATAATGAACTTACTTTAGTATATACGGGTACACTTAATACCACTACCACAGCAGGATGGATAACATTTGTTTTAGATGTGCCATTTGCTTATGATGGATATAGTAATTTGGTAGTTGGGTTTGATGAAAACACATCAGGCTATCATAGTCCTAATGATGAGTTTTTCTGTACTCAAGCGAGTAATAATAGAAGTATATATTACTATAGTGATGGTACTAATCCTGATCCAACGAACCCACCTAGTGGAACCAATACGGCTAACTACCCTAATGTTAAATTTGAGATAGTTCCTAATGGATGTAGTAGTGCAAGAGTACCTGTATATGTTAATGTAGGAGCACAAAGTAACTCAGATGTTGGTGTAATTAGTTTTGTAGATCCAGTTGATAGTTATTATAAGACTAGTCAAGAGAATATAACTATTAGTGTTAAAAACTTTGGAGTAAACTCTCAGTCAAATATTCCTGTTAGCTATATTGTTGATGGTGGTACAGTTATTAGTGAAACTCTTCCTGGACCAATTGTATCGGGTGATACTGTTGACTATACTTTCTCTCAAACTGCTGATCTTAGTACAATGGGCATGTACAATATTGTGTCATATACTAGTTTTACAGGAGATGCTACAGCATTGAATGATACTTTAATGACTGATGTGGAGAACACATTCCCTGATTATTGTATAAGTAAAGCAAATTACATTACTTATGCTGAAATGACAGGTATTTCTATCGGTACAAACTGGAGTCATACTGATACTTTAGCTGATAAAATGTATAGTGATTATACAGATTATGCGCCTGCACTTATTGGCCCTGGTGTAATATATCCACTTACAATTAGTGGTGAAGCTACATCTTCTTATACTGGAGCCGTTTGGGTTCATGTATATATTGATTTCAACCGTGATGGTGATTTTGATGAGCCAAATGAACTTGCTTTTGCTGGTGGATTTGTTCCTACAGGAACAATGGCTGGTCAATTAGTAGTGCCTTATTTAGCTGAGCCTGGACTAACTACAATGAGAGTTGTAATGAATAGAGGCGGTAATGCGGGTAATACGACTCCTTGTGGTACATATTACTATGGCGAGACTGAAG
>JAOZSY010000455.1 GCA_029939445.1 Bacteroidales bacterium | reverse complement strand
TAATTTGCTACGTGAGCATATTTTGTAGAATATTGTATACGCACTTTAGGATCAGCTTTCATTCCTTCAGAAAAGATATCTAATTTAGCACGACGAATAGCAATACGTGTAGGGAATTCTTGGTCAAGTTTTTCTTGAATACCGAAAGAAGTCATATAACGATCAGTTCCACCAGGGTAACCCATTATCATTGCATAATCTCCTTCTTTAACACCTGCTACAGAAACTGGTAAATGGTGCTTAGGTTTCATTGGAACATTTTCTTCAGCATATTCTGCAGGGCTTCCGTCAGGTGCTGTATATACTCTAAACATAGAGAAATCGCCAGTATGACGTGGCCACATCCAGTTGTCAGTGTCGCCACCAAATTTACCAATAGATGATGGAGGTGCTCCAACAAGACGTATGTCTGTATATTTAGTCATAACAAACATATAGTATTCGTTTCCATTGAAAAATGGCTTAACTACTACATCATGCTTACCTTCTTCGCTATTAGCTTCAATAAGTTCTTTATAAACTTTTCTTACTGCAGCTTGACGCTCCGACTCTGTCATATCATCATTTACCTCTGCTAATACCTGCTCGGTAACATCTTCAATACGGTCTAAAAACTTAACGAAGAAACCAGGATTTGCTAGCTCTTCAGATTGTTTCATTGCCCAAAATCCATCTGTTAAATAATCGTGGTCTACAGTTGAGTGCTCTTGGATCTTTCCATATCCACAGTGGTGGTTAGTAAGGATTAGCCCTTGGTCAGAAATAATTTCGCCAGTACAACCATTACCAAATTGGATAATAGCGTCCTTTAAACTTGAATTATTAATACTGTAAATCTCTTCAGCAGTAAGTTTTAGACCTTTCTTTTGCATGTCTGCATAGTTCAGTCTTTTAACAAGAAATGGTAACCACATTCCTTCATCAGCTTTCACATTATAGCTTCCACCAACAATAAAGGTGATTGCTAAAAGTGCAATAGTTAAGTGTTTAATTGTTTTTCTCATAACTTTAAATTTATTAGGTTTATTATTATTTGTTTTATGTATACTGTTCTCCTTTTTCAATTTTTACATCATTCACAATATTACGAATCATCTGCTCATCTTCTTTTTTGCAGATTAGTAATGAATCATCCTTTGATACTACAATGTAATCTTCAAGTCCTTGTACCACAACAAGCTTATTGTCAGGCACATTTATTATGCAGTCTTTAGATTTATATGTCATTACATTTTCTCCAATAATTGCATTATTGTTTTCATCTTTGTCGTTTATAGCAAATAAAGAACCCCATGTGCCTAAGTCAGACCAACCTAAATCAGCAGCATAAACATATACGTTTTGAGCTTTCTCCATCACTCCATAGT
>JAOZSY010000454.1 GCA_029939445.1 Bacteroidales bacterium | reverse complement strand
TACCATCATTCATATTAATCACTGTTTGCCAAGTATTATTAACCAACAAACCACGTAGTGGCATTATTTCGTTATTTTTGGTAATAATATTATAGTCAACAATTTTCACCTGCCCAAGCAAACCTTCTGAAGAATAAATAATCTTTAATGGCGATTTTTTTTCAGAAGAGGTGTCTTGAGCACTTATTCCTATTATAGAAACTAAAATTATAAGAACTGAAAACAGCACTTTTCTTTTTGAGCTAATAAAAAATATTGCAATGAGCAACATTAATAGACCATAAGCCATTGCAGGCATTTTTATTCCATAATTTGGAATAATATAAAACCCCATTAATAAAGTATTTATTACTCCACCAACAGTAGATATAGCATAAACCTTACCTGCAATTTTTCCAGAGTTTTGAACCTTTTCTACTAATGCTTCAATAATTACAGGGCTAACCATTCCGAAGAGAAATACAAGTGGAAAAAGGAAAACCATTAACGAAATTATTAAACCCCACAGTAGTTCAATTTCTATTACTGAGGTCATAATAAACTTTGCAGTGCTTGGCATAAAAAGCATAAAAATCCCTGACAATACTAATATTAGGCTAAGCACAATATTTGTTGGTTTGCGACTACTAATCCATCCGCCAAAATAATAACCAGCAGCCAATCCACCGAGCGTAATTGCCAAAACTGCCGCCCAAGAGTATATTGTAGTTCCAAAAAATGGGGCTGTCATTTTAGCACCCAACAATTCTGCAGCCATAACGGTAGAACCCTCAATAAAAGCTACAACTAAAAGCCAAAAAACACTTTTACTATCTAATTTCTTTTTTGTTGATGTAATTATCTCAGTCATATACCTAGTTCCATATTATTTTACTTTTATATAAAAAAACCTCTATTGTAAAGCTCCTAATCACCTTTAAATCCTATTTGTACTCCATGTAAGAAGTTACGCATTACTTGATCCTTACATTTGCGAAATTTGCTTTGTGTAGGTTTTCTGAAGAACGCACTAAGTTCGTGGCGGCTGAGTCGAAAATCAGCATAGCTAAGTAGTTCTAATATTTCATCATCTTTCAGATCAAGAGCTATTTTAAGCTTTCGGAGTATTATATTATTATTTATTTTACTCTCTGCAAGAGGCAATGGCCCTTCCTTTTTTCCTCTGCGTTGAATTATAAAGCCATTAAGAAAATACGATAAATTTTTATCCACAAGATTAATATAAGCAGGGTCATCATCCTTCTTCATCCAATTACTAATCTCACTTCTGTTTACTTCTTTTCCAGCATTTGCAAAATGCTTTATCATTTGATCATCTGTAATATCAAATGTGTATCTAAGTTTTCGTAATATATCGTTATTAGTCATT
>JAOZSY010000213.1 GCA_029939445.1 Bacteroidales bacterium | reverse complement strand
AAATTATCCACCATGCTTTTTTCATAGAGTGCTATTTTGATAATTTTATTGTCTTTTGATAGCTAATTTTTGAGTTTGGATTTTTACTATAAATAAGTTGCTCCAATGGTCGAGGAGAGAAAAACCAAAGCCAAGGTCGTATGCGTTTACCTCTGTAAACTACTTGTATAAGACTGTCACTTGAGATAATATTCATTCTCACACTATCGTGTTTTATTTCGCCTTTTACTTTATAATATTCATCCTTATAATCAAAATGCTGTATATGATTACTGTCTGGCAATAGGCTATCTTTTAATTTACTAGAGATGTTGTGCTCATGTTTTATAATGGTTTCTGAATAATACTCAACACGCTTCGATTTTATATTCAGATTGCGAATTTCATTTAGAATCTCTGGGAATATCTTATTCAGTTCGCTATGTTTCAGTTGCAAAACATCCACCTTTGCTGCAAGCTTTCCATTCTCCAATTTTGTGTATTGCAAATCTTGTGATGATGAGGCAAATGATCTCTTTATTCGCTTATAATTATCTTTAGCTTTATAAAGCTCTCCTCCCAATATTATTGAAGCTATTATGGCTATTGTAAGAAGTACTGTCATTGTAATTATAGTTCTCATAATTTGTTTAGTTTTTGCTTGGTCGTTTAGTTTCTCCCCAGATATAGCTTGTTAGTATTGTCATTAGTCCTGCAATGGCAGTAATTCCAATATTTTCGGTGTTCTTAAATATTGATAGAATTACCACCATTGCCAGGAACATTATTGAGGCAATACTAATTTTATATCTTGTTCGATTATTCATTATTTGCCTACCGTTACCCAACGGCCTTCATTATAATATTGGACAGTTAGTTGTAAACTCACCATCCCTAAGCGTGCATTTCCTTCCTCTGTTAGTCTATCCTGTCGTTTGCACCAATACAGAAACCCATCTTGAGTTTTTATATGAAACTCACCATTCTGTTTTTCAAAAATAACTGATGCATTAAAAGTTTTCTCTCCAGAAACATCTTGTTTAGTGTCTCTATCAATAATTCCTTCTACTTGCTTTGCTAAAATCATTGTCATAGCTTTAATATTTGTAAATTACATATATAACATCACTTTCGTCAGTGGGATATGGCACGTTTAATCTTACATTCGTAGTTCCTGCCGTCCATGCTATATTTTCAACCATTAACGTTCCAAAGAAAACTAATACCTCGAACCCTGCTTTAATGTGACGAGTCAATGTTATATCTATATCTGCATTAGGCTCTGAGGCTAGCCCCGAGAAACTTTCTTTAGTTTCTGTAAAACTATCCTCTTTATTATTTGCAGTTGATTGTGCTGTATTTGCTGCCGAAAGAGCTGAATTTGCAGTGCTTTGTGCCGAACTTGCAGCTGATGTATTACTGCTAATTGTAGACTCCATAGTGTCAAGATTCACCGATTGACTAACAGAGATATGTGCTAATTTCGTTTTTTCGGAATCACTAAAAGCATTTGTATTAGAGTTGCTCTCATAAGCACTCTTCACGGCTGCAGCACTCATGGCGTTTGCAAAAAGGTCTTCATCAGAAATTTTAACAAATTCAGTATTACTACCTATACCATCGGTGGTATTTTCGACAATATATAATGCCCATTTACCATCACCATCATTACTTACGAATACTCTATCCGATACGGATAAGCCTGTTAATGCATTTCTTTCGGTTAAGTTAGCAACACTTTTTGCGCTTCCTGCACCAGCAACCATACTATTCACCTCTTCCTTACTGTGTACGTTTAGGTTGTTCCTTGCTGCTGATATACTACTTACATCACTTAAGCTATTAGTTTTATTCAATACATCAGCTGCATTTGCTTTTGCAGATAGATTTGCGCCTAAGTTTTCAACTTGTTTTTGCTTTATTAAATTACTCATTATGTTTTATTTAAGATTAATATATTGATTTTCTGAATTTTAATACAATTTCATCTGTAGGTTCTAACTCAAAGCTGCCATGCCAACGCAAAATATTATTTACTATATGGTAGCTTTCCTCAATACCATATTCATAATAAATGCCATTGATATAGAGCATTAAACTACTTTGTTGATCTACTCCCTGGTTTAATTGTATAGTACTTTGTCCTGCTGTAATTATTCGCAAACTTGCTTCTATCCATATAGTACTTTCTCCTATTCCACCTGTTCCTCCCCCAACTCCCTCGTATGAGCTTATTCTATATGCATGGCCATCAATGTTAATTTCATCATTTATTTTGTCTCCAAGAATCTCTAGTATTTTCTTAAACTCAAATATATTGATGTTCCCATTTATTACTTTTTTTAGTGAAAATATCATTGTCTATTATCTTTTAAGTTTTATTCCCTTAGGTATTTTTATTCCAGATTGTAGCATCTTTTCTATACTAGAAAACTGATAAATGGCTCCAGATCCTACCCAAAATTTTATGCTCTGCGAGTTCTGTTTCTTACTGATATTTCTAAAAATATCATAAGGTGCTAGTCCATCAAAACTTATCATTACTTGATAGTATTTTACACCTCTGTTATCCACTTTTACAATACCTGTTGACCAACCCAAAAAGGTATTAGCTTGTGCTACTCCATATATATTTGAGTTAAAACTGTAGCTTTTAATCGAAGAGTCTGGTGTACTTCTCAACCTTACAGCTTTACTTGTGGCTAATAGTATTCCATTGGATTTAGGGATATTATTGGATTTACCTGCATCTACAATATTTAGAAAAGTCTTAAATTCCTTATTGTCAAGATCCGATTGTAAATCTGAAAGTAAATTTCTATTGTATAGGTTTTGATAGGTTCTTTGTACAGCATTCCAATTTGTTATCTTACGACCTGCAGCATAAATCATAGATTCATTAGTGTTATCAAAACTACGCATCCAGCTAATTCCCGATGGATTCATAGCATTGTACAAATATGTAGCTTGCTGCTTATTTGGATCAGTAAGAATACTCATCTGTTCACTTTTCTTTTTATACTTTAGATAGCTTGGCTTCAACAAAAATTTATACCCCAGGAAGCCTGCTACACCATAAAAACCAATTGTTAATGCTTTACTTTTTAAGTCTTCAACATCCTTTACTTTGCTGAATTTTAATAGGTTTCCGTTTGATTTTATTTTCTTTGCTTTCATATTTCGATTTTTTATAAAGTGGCTCTAAGATGAATTCTTTTATTCCCCAAAGTGCCGTAAACCATGCTATGGACTCCAGGTACTTCTTGGTACTTTTTTTTACCATTTTATAAAAACATTTTTGCCTTTTTTACTAATGATGGATTTTTCTCTATTGCTTTGCTAAAAGCAAATAAGTCCTTAGGGCTTATTACTTTCTTAATGGCAAGTAATGCTCTAAGTATCTGCTTTGCTTGGGCCTTGTCTTCTGCTTGTATCTTTACTTTAAATTCTGTACTTATCATGGGCTTTTATTTTTTAGTGATTTGTTATTGTTCTATATTTAATTGCTCAATTATTTTACTTGCAATGGTTTTATCCCTTTCTATTTCTGAAAAAATCAAGAAAATACTTCTTAAAGTTTGATCATCAATTTTATGCAAATAGGAATGGATAAGTTCTATTAATTCGTTTCGTTTGCTATTTTCTTCCTCCTCTACAATTTCGCTTTCATCTGTATTATTGCTTTGTGGCGTTATATCTTCACTACCTTCTTCACCAGTTAAAAATCCTGCTAATGGTTGGCGTAAAGCTTCTTTCTTAAATCCTATACTCTCAAGTATATCTCCTGTCATTCCTGCCCAATAACGAATTTTCTTCTTGGATTCTAATTCTTCTTCTAACTTCTCCAGTTTATCTTCACTAGTATCCAATGTTTTCTCAAATTCATTGATTACCTGATTCAGTTTCTGTATTTCTTCCTTCTTTGCTGCTAGCTCAGATTGAAGGTCTATAAATTCTCGCTCTCTTCTTTCCTCTGCAAGTACTTTATTCACATACTCTTTTACATTAGTCTCACCTAATCCTGCAAATCCAATTCCCGAGTTTAATGCTTGTCCTTCCATTTGTTTGAGATTTGTTTGAGGTTTGTTTGAGTTTTCTTGTAATACTTTGTAATTTGTTTGAGAATTATTTGAGAATTCCTGTAATTGCTCATTCTGTATAAAACTATGCTCATACATGGTTTTCTTGCCATCAACATCAATTATTGCAAAAATTTTTTCAGGCTTCTGGTATTCTGCCAATGAAGTTAAGTTTGCTATTTCTGAAGTATCAACTTTATCTGCAACAATACTATTTTGACCGTTTTCGGTAAAATGTACCGTGATAAATGCTTGCTTCCTTGAAACTATCCTCTTACTTCTTGAATAAGCATTATGATATAGCCTATTGAAAAATGTTTTATAAGTTTGATCTGCCATTATTGTGGTATTATGCGAATAAATTCTAGTGAATGAATATCTTGAGAGCTGCTTTCGATACTTATATATCCTTGAAACTCTATAGGTAATTGTTCAAGGTTTTCTCCAAATGGACTTTGAAGA
>JAOZSY010000212.1 GCA_029939445.1 Bacteroidales bacterium | reverse complement strand
GTTGCCTGTTATACACACCACACGAAAGGATTCGTGCGGTAGCCGCTTAGTTCTTCGTGCACCAGCGGGGGCACTCCCGATAGCTATCGGGATTGGTGCACTTTGTTTGGTTTTCATTTGTAGGCTGCAGTGTGCAATATGTAAATATAAAAGCCTCCCACATTTGTTTTTATGGGAAGCTTTTTGTTATCACTCTTTATGGTAATCCTAATATAACTTTACTCTTTTTGTCCATTTTTACACATTTTAGTGTAAACCTATTTCAGGACGAGTCAATTAGTCATTAGGGTGCTGCGATGGTATTGGTTGTGGTTCATAAATTATGCTTTTTGGTTTCCAAAAATTATTAATATCTTTTTCTAGGTATATATATGTACCATTAACTTGAATATCAAGAATATTATTTTCTGTAATATAGTAATAGGACACCACATAGGTTAAGCATTTAGTATAACTATTATTAAACATTGGTGCTGAAAGCAAAAGTTGATTTGGCATAAAATAATTTAATGCTAAGAAAAACCTACCAACATTATTTACAGAATCAATAGTTGAGATTAAAGCCTTATATTTAGTATTTGTAATAATATTACCAATATCATCACTTTTGTGCTTATTAAAATTTTCAATCATAGCTATTCCTTCATCCTTTGAAAATGTTGAATCAACATTTAAAAGCACTTCCTTTATTAAATTATTATCAAGATAATCAAAGAAGCATAATGTGTCATAAATCAAAGTGTTCTCCATTGGTCGAAGAGTATCAAAGATAAAAGTATATACCTTATTTGCTTCTCTATTATAATTACTTTTAAGGTTTTGAGCTTGACTATTATCCTTAAAGATAGGTGTGTTTTGCGGTTTATTGTCAGTATTACATGATTGTAATAATAACAACAATAATAAAGTATTTAATTTTTTCATATATTTAATTATTATTCCCATTGATATGCATGATTAGGTTTTCTATGACGTGTATAGGTATCTATAGGGAATCCATTGCGATCCGTTCTCCAAAGTGTATCTTTACCATTTTTATAAATTCTAGCAGAATCTCTAGTTAAGTTATTTCCATATCCATTTGTATAATTCAAGATATCCTGGGGTTGATTAGCACTAGGTGGTACTAACTCTTTTGGAATTGGATTATTATATTTAAGCATATAAGGTAACATTGGATTATCTTTTTGAGTAGATGATCCATTTTTAAATGGCCAATTTATTTCTATTAATCCTCCTGGCATCGTCTGCATTTCTCCAGCGTCACCATTTCTGTTTGAAATTGGGTCACCAGATTTCTGTGCTCCATAATAAGGGTCTCCATATCCCTTTTCATTAAAAGGGTGAGAGTTGTCTAACCAAGAAATAAATTGTTTAAACTTAGTTTTTATATAGCCATCTTTTTTAACAGGTTGCTTTGTTTTTGTTGCTGTAATAGTAGGTCCTGAGATTTTATACCTCTGTTTAATTGGGTCTTGTTTTTCACCCTTAAATATATTCTTTAGCCATTTCCCAAATTTACTATCACTTCTCCCATCTGGGTCAACAAGCATTATAGGATTTCCCCTAACATACATATACGGACTAGTACTCGGATACATAACACTCAGTGGATCCACACTCAACCAAATCGACAATTCCGAGCTATAGTACCTAGCCCCAAAGTAATCCATCACATTATTCATTATCATAACTGACAAGATTATAAGCACTTGCCTCAATAACTAAATATCCATTTTCAATATATTTATGTACAAAAGGATAATCTTTGTTATCTTCTTGAAGAATTGCTCTATAATCAATAGGAACATGTACAAAATACTCATTAATACTATTAATTGTATATATATTTCTATTTAGTAGAAACTCTTTATTCATATTTAAAAACATACGCTGAAAATCTATGTCAATTTGGGGGTGTCCAACTATTGTAATACTATCAATAATACTATAATATTCATTTAGACTATCTTTTATCATATTAAACTTGAATATTAGTTTGCCTTGAATTCCACGTTCAAGAAAGAAATCTGTATAAATTATAAGATTCAAAAAATCAGAGTAAAAGTTCAATTCATTTATTCTATAATCACTTTTATAAATATAAGCAATACTACTATCAGCAATTAAAGAAGTATCTGCCAATAATTGTCCTTTTTTGTTATAAATATAAGGTGTTGATTTTTTATCTTTATTATTTTGTGAATATACCGTTGTCATACTCATAAGCAAGACAAACACAATTACTATTTTTAAATGTAGTTTTCTCATAATTATAAGTATAAAACTGTTCCATGTTTACTATATTTATTTTCTTTTGACTTTGGTTTAAAAACATTTTGCCAAACAGCTTTAAATGCTTTTGCCGCATTATCTAAATTACCATCAAAACCTATTAAATCAATTTCAAAAGCTTTGCCCGCTTCAATTTTAATTCCAGATTTATAATATGAACCTTTGAAATCATAACCAGAGGAAACTTTCTTTGCTAAACCCAGTTCATCTTTTGTAAGGACACTAGAAAAATCAAAATCATTTTGCATACCATTTCTACGATCACCAATATGCACCATTTCATGAAGAATTGTAATAGTAATAAAAAGTGATACATCTTGCCCGACATCATACAAATTGGAAAAATCGTTATTAATATCTATTGAAAGCCCTCGCGCAATATCATTACTTTTTCTTTTTAACATAGCACCAGTATTACTCCATCCATCAATTTTTGCATTACTACTTCCAATATCCTTAAACTGTAAAACAGGTCCATTTCCGTTTGTTAATAACCAATCAATCTCATCATCCGATAAACCCGAATGTAATTGAAACTTATCCCTAATATATTTTATATTTAATGCACGCCTTAGATTTTTGACAAAGATATTTAGTGCTTTTTCCTCTTGAGAACCAGATTCAGCTTTGATAACAAAATCTCCATTATAATCTGTATTACTAACAGGATTCCCAAGAACATACATATATGGTGAATTTGACGGATACATTGCTGCATAAGCGTCCACAGATAACCAAACACTCAAATCACTATAATAATACCGAGCTCCAAAGTAATCCATACCAGTCTCACTATCCCGCTCCTTACCAGTAAACTTAAACCTAACATCATGTTCATTTCGTTGATTAATAAACGACTCTCCAAATGGCATATATTGTAAGTGTTGATTTACGTAGCCATCTGCATCAGTTATCCAAGCTGAACTACCTAAGTGGTCGCTATGGTAAAAATATAAATCTCGCTCTTGGTTATCCTGCTGCATTAGCTCATCCATATTTCGGAATTGTGCATCTATTTCTATTTCAATGCCATCAGAACATGAATATCTTAATAAGTTACCTTGTAATTTCTCGGCTATACTCATTATATAACCTTCAATAGGTGTTAATGTGCCATTCATAGGGTCAACAAGATTATTTTGCATTCCACCACCAATTTTAGAGGTTACTCTCTGGCTTTCTATATAGTAATGCTTAGTATATTCTCTTTCTGTTAATACCATATATGGATTTGTATATAGAGTTTTATCTAAAATAGCTTGATCTATAAAATCATCACCATTTATACTCATGCGCTCTATTGCTCCTGTGAGTTTCCATACTCGCTCGCCTCCTGCATTGTATATGTAATGACTTAACTGACTATCATTATCACGTACTATTGCTAAACGGTTCTCTTCATCCCAACACATTCCTCGGCTTAGCCTTGTCTCAGAATTACTAAGATTTATCATATTGCCATTAGCATCCCATTCCATATCGTGGGTATTATTTATTCCTACTACAGCATGAGGTTGTGATGTATTATAGGTGTAATCATTAGTATAATGAACACTCTGTATTACACCGCCAATAAGAGTTGTTGCATCAATCTGTTTTTGTGTAATATTTCCAGATGCAGAGTATTGCATGTTAAGATAATAATTAGAATTAGAATTTTGAGAGTCAGTAAAATTACCTGATGAATTTATTAATCGTGATAAATTATCATAAACATATGAATAAGAATATTCGCCTCCCATGCCGCTGCCACCTACTGAAATAGCAGAGTTGGATACGGTTGTTATATTGCCAATATCATTATATATATAATCAATATCCTGCATAGGATTACTATTTACATCAAAAGATTTTAAATTCGCTAGTCGCCTAGTTGTCGCATCATAAGTATATCTAGTAGATATCCCATTTCCATTATCAAACCTAACTCGGCTGCCAAATTTATCATAACTTATTCCACTAACATAATCAAAATGTTCATTACCTTTATCTCCATTCATTGATAATAATGCCCCTGCAGTGTTATAATTATACGATACAACTTCCCCATCAGGATATGATATATCCTTTATTCTGTTCCAACTATCGTATTGCCACTCCATTTTAAAAGTATAAGGTTCACCACCAGGTACCACAAAGGTATGAATATTTTCGGTAAGCTCACCCATTTTTCCATAAGCAAAAGTTTGTACGCCTGAGGCGTCTTGCATTTTAGTTAATCGCCCTGTTT
>JAOZSY010000035.1 GCA_029939445.1 Bacteroidales bacterium | reverse complement strand
ACAATAAAGTAATTTTTTAAACGATCAACAGTTACTTTGTCAGCCTTAAATCGGTTCTTAAGTAAATTCGATTTGAGATTGAGCTTTTGAAGCATTGTGTTTCTATAATACATTCTAATACCTTCATATAAATCGTAATGCTGCATATCAGGCTCATGAATTATTAAAGGCTTAATTTCTTCTTCTAATTTCACCTTCAGAGCGTTAAATCCTTTTTGCTCATTTTCTTCAAATTCTTTTTTAAATTGCTTAATTTTAATTGGTTTACCATAGTTAACAAACAAATTTGAATTCGAGTGAACATAGTCATCATAGTATATGCCAACTGGAATTATAGTTAAATCCAGTTCATAGTTATTATTTATTTCAGCTTGAAAAGCAATTCTTGGAACAGCTTTTTTTAATGGTCGCAGGTGACGTTTATTAGTATGGGTTGCTTCTGGGAATAAGCCTAATGACATATTAGCTTCTAATATTTCGATGCTTCTATTAAATATCTCTTCATTTTTCTTAAGGCTCTCTTTTCCATCTCTAATTCTATAAATAGGCAACATTTTGAAGAATGTAAATATTTTTAATAATATTGGATTATTAAAAATATCTGCTCTAGTTAGAAATACTGTTTGTTGCTTACTAGTAAATAAAATCCCCCAAGGGTCCATCAACGCATTCTGGTGATTGGCAGCAAAAATAGTAGGCTTATTATCAGGAATATTTTCCAATCCATCACTTTCAATTTTTTTATAGAAATTACGGAAGAACTGTCGTATTACAACTCTAAGCATTTCGTACGATAAAGACCACTTTGTCATTTTAATTATTTTTTTGAGATTGTTTTTTTAAGGATGCTATAAAATTCTTAGCTATTGAATTCGAAATGTCAGTATCAATCATATGTTCTGGGTGAAACTGAACTCCTAAGAAAAAACTTGGATAGTCTATAGTATCTTTTAAAATTATAGATTCTACTATACTATCTGTTGAGATAGCATTTACTACAAAAGATTTTGCTAATCTATTTATTGCTTGATGATGATATGAATTTACAATAATTGTATCATAAATATTTGATCCCAATAGAATATCTTCTGTTTGGACAATAATTTGATGAATTGCTCCTGTATCTATACGATGTATTACTTTGCTGCCATGCATCGTTGGTATATCAGCAATTAAGCTGCCTCCAAAAAAAACATTCAGAATTTGCTGTCCTCTGCAGATTCCCAAAATAGGTAGTTGTTTGCTATAAGCTAAAAATATTGATTGAAATTCTAACGAATCACGGTAATTGTCAGGGACTTCACATATATAGGAAAGGCTATCTTCATTATAAAGCTTAGGGTTAACATCTGGTCCACCGCTTATTATTATTCCATCAACAATATCTATAATTTTACTCGCACTATCTAAAGATAAATCGTATAGATCATAAATAATGATAGTAGAATCGTGGTGCAATATCCATTTTATATATTGTTCGTAACCAGAACTGCCATGGGCTTTAGTAATAGCAAGATATATACTTTCTGAACTGTCACTTTTTCTTTTTATTTCACCTTTTTTAATTCCATTACATGAAGCTAGTATAGTTGCTAGTAATAGTAATATAAAAAAACTGTGTATTTTAAATGGTATATACTTCATTTTGAATAATTATTAGGGTAGTCTATTTACTAATTATTGCAAATATAAAAAAAAGCTCACATTATTGTGAGCTTTTTAATTTTATTTTTTCCCTGATAACCACTTGAAAATTCCATTCTTTTTCTTAAATACCTTTCCAGAAGGTTTTCGCATAGGTTTCACATTCTTAACTTCACTATTATCCTTTTTTACTGTTTGATTATTAGCAGCTTTAGCAGGAATAGTATTAGAATTTTGTTCGCTATTTACAATTGTTGTATTTTGAATTATAGGTGTTTCTACTTTATCACTTTCAAGATGATTATTGAAATCTTCAGTATTTAATTCATCAACTACTATATCATTTATATCAACTTCTTCACAATCTTTACTAGTTGCATCAGAGTTTTCTATCAAATCAATATTACTCTTGGTGAAAAGCTCTGTTTCTTCAATTACTAATTTTATATTATTACTTGTAGTTTCTTTAGAAACTTCTTTGCTAGTTTTTATTGTGTTATTATCAGTAATACTAATTACCTCTTTTGTTAATTTATTAGTATTATTAAATTCAGAAGATTCTATTTGTTTAATATCTTCAGTATTTATAATATTAATAGGAGTGCTAGTTACATTAGTATCCACTGTATTTTCATCATCACTTGTTAAGCAATCTGGGTTTAGAAGGTAATAAGTGAAGCCTGCAACTATAATAGCAACAGTACTGATTGAAACAATTAAAGTCGTAGAAAAAGAAGAAGAGGCTGCTTGAGTAACAGTAGCTCCAGCATTAGATAATGTAGAGCTATTTATTACCTTTTCCATATTATTCCAGTATTCTGACTTGTACTCAAAATTCAAGTCATTGAGCTTGTCTTGAATTAATTTGTCTATGTTTGGATTAGTCATATATATATTATTATTTAGAATAGTTATGTCTATCGATATTATTTTTTAATATCTTTCTAGCATTTTGTAAATGCCAATGAGATGTTCCCTCACTAATATTTAATTTTTCAGATATTTCCTTATGTTTCATACCCTCCATAATATTCATATTAAAAACAGCTCTTGTCATTGGGGGAAGCATCTGAACATAATCTAATATCTCCTCTACATTAAAATCACTTAAAGCATTATTCTCAATATAGAAATCGCTTTCAAAGATATTACTATCATTTAATTCAACAGATTCTAGCTTTAAGCTTTTAATATGGTCTAGAGCAGTATTTACAATTATACGTTTCATCCATCCTTCAAATGAGCCTTTTCCTGAATATTTATCAATCTTAAGGAAAACTTTTAAAAACCCACTATTAACAACCTCACTAGCTTCATCCCAGTTACCACAATATCTCATCGAGATACTCATCATAAGACCAAAATACTTCTCATATAAACGCTTTTGACTTTTGCGTTTATTAGCTCGTATTCCATCAATTAATTCCGATAATTCGGTTTGATTATTGGTACTCATTGAGTGTAACTATATTTAAGACGAGTGTGAAATAGTTTTTCTTTGGTAATATCAAAATTAATAAACTTAATATTTCACATTTATCTATAAAATTAAAATTATTGTTAATAATCGCTTATCTATTGTCTGTATTTGTTATTATTTAAGCAAAAAAATTGATAAGTTCCCAAAATTATTAAAAAATGTTAATAGTATTACATTAATTATAAATAAATAGGTAAAAATTATGTACTAGGATTAAATAAATAATATTTTCCAAAGTATAATTGATCTATTTATCAATAATTTTTTTTGCAAATTCTCCTAGATTAACACCATCTAGATTACCAGAGGTCATTATTAATAAATTTTTATCACTATAGTTAATCTCTTTAAGGTAATTCTGCAATTTATTTGATTCTGTAAAAATTAGTAATTTTTTATTATCAAATCCATCTTTAACTTGTTCTACACTAATTTCAGGTAGTTTTTTGTGGGCAATTGTATGAGGATTGAAATATACAATTGCAATATCGGCATCGTCCATTGCACCTTTATAATGAGAAAGGAAGTCTGCACTTAACGAGCTAAAAGTATGAAGTTCCATACATGCTACTAATTTACGCCTTTTAAACTGATGCTTCATTGCAGAAGTAGTAGCCATAAGCTTTGATGGGCTATGAGCAAAGTCTTTAAATACCTTCGTATTTGCATTTTCACCAATAAGCTCTAATCTGTTTGATGCTCCTTTGAAACTACTTATCGACTTATAAAAATCATGCTTATTAATGCCAATTTGTTGGCAAACCAACTGCGCTCCACTAAGATTCATAAGGTTATGATCACCAAATACCTTTAACGCATATTCAATATTATCAATTTTTATATGCGTAATACCATTGTCGTCAATTCTATGTTCAGGTATTCCATAAGGATACTTTAATAGCTTAGGATCTGCTTCGCTAGCAATTTTATTTAATTCATCATCTTCTTTACAATAGATTAATGATCCATTTTTATCAATCAAATTAATAAAAGTGCTAAACTGACTAACATAATTGTCAAAAGTAGGAAATACGTTGATATGGTCCCAAGCTATACCACTAAGCAAAGCAATATGTGGCATATAGAGGTGAAATTTAGGTCTACGATCGATGGGAGAAGTAAGATATTCATCGCCTTCAATTACCATGTATTTTGCACTATCGGTTAGTTTTACCATAACCTCAAAACCTTCGAGTTTAGCACCTACCATATAATCAGTTTCAATATTTAGCTCCTGCAATACATGTAGTATCATTGATGTGATAGTAGTTTTGCCATGACTCCCTCCAATTACTATTCTTGTTTTGCCCTTTGATTGTTCATAAAGAAACTCAGGGTATGAGAATATTTTAAGACCTAGTTTTTGTGCCTTAAGAAGCTCTGGGTTGTCGATACGTGCATGCATTCCAACAATTATAGCATCTAATTCTGGGGTGATTTTATCAATATTCCATCCATTAGTGCTTGGAAGTATATTGTGTTTTTTAAGTCTAGATTTTGATGGTTCAAATATTTCATCGTCAGACCCACTAACCTCATAACCCTTTAAATGCAATGCTATTGCTAAATTATGCATTGCACTACCACCAATTGCTATAAAATGTATTTTGCTCATAAGTAAAAATTATTTCAGTATTAAAGCATAAAAATAATTACAATTTCAAGCTTATTTTTATACAATCAATTTAGTTATCATCTTTGTTTTGTTGAAAATCATAAATTATTTATTATACACATTTATCTAATAATCATTGTTGTTTAGCGATATTAATAGTATTTTTGCATGGCTGATAAGCAAAATACCTAATTATAATCATTGTTATAACTCAATTATATGCGTTCCATTTGTTTAAATTTTGAAATTAATCATATTCAGTGTAGTAATTCAGAGTTGTCTGATAATGAAAAAAGACTTTTTAATGAGGACATTAATAAAGTAATAATAAAAAAGCATTACTCTAAGATAAATGATATTTTAATAAAAATTAGCAGTGAGTTTGGTAGCCTTTTTAAGTATAGTATAAGTATTTCTAAAGATAGCCTCAATTTTTATAATACATATAATCCACATTTTATCGATAGTTTAAAGCAGCTTAATAAACTGTCTGTTAGCTATCTTCAAACATTATCATCATTATCGGCAATAACAAATACTAATAAATTATTAAATGAAATTGCTGATTATCAGACATATGTTAAGTCACTGCTCAATAAAGAGTGTACTAATATACTTTATGATTCGGGTTTATTAAATAAGGAATTGCTGAATAATATAAATAAAAGTGATATTTCAGCAATACTGGTAAATAAAAGCTTTGATAATAATAATAATAAAGTACTACTTTCTGATGAGATTCATAATGTAAAACTATTGCAGAATGATTCAGGCTTTCAAACATATTTTATAGATAGTAATAATGATTTGGACTCTATTATTAGTATATTGAATAATAAACCTGACAATACTGAAATTGTAAATATTAATATTAATTATTCTGATTTTATTGATAATGAGGCTCTTTTAAGTAAACTGAAGGATTTCCCTGAAAAGCTTATGAGTGAGAGTAATTTTGCATTTATTTCGTTAGAAGATGCTATTAATTATTCTGAGGCCAAATATATTGCAACGAGCATTGATTCTATTGCGGATAATTTATTAAATATTAATTATAGAAAAGAATACTCAAAACAGCTTATTATTGAATGTGAGAATGTAGCTGAGGAAGTGAATAGATGCAAGAATATTGAGAAAACTGATTTATGGCGTCAGATAAGTTCTATTAATCTTTATCGCAACTTTGAAACAGATATTTACGCAAATCAAGAGATTAAAGAATTGGAGAGCCCAGCAATTACTATTGATTATGTTTTAAGTGATTATAATCGCCTAGTATCTTCATTAGATATATGTAATGAGGGCAATGATTCATACAAAACTAGATTTGCTGATATAGAAAATATGCCTAAATTAAAGCTTAAGAAGCTTTTTTCAGGTTTTGATGCTCGAACAATACTATATTCAATAGAGAATCAGAATTCTGAGCTTAAGGATCGTGTTTTGTCAAATATACCTTATAAAATACTTGATGAGGTAGAAAGTATAATGACGAACTCTAAAATTAGTAAAATTGAGATTCGTAATGCAAGGAGACGCATTTTAACAAAACTAAAAAAAATCAATTAATACTATGTTGAAAGTTGTTGGTTTATTTGCTTTATTATTAATGGGAGTGGGAGCAGTGGCTCAGTTTGATACTAACTATGTGTACCTAACAAAAGATAAATTTTCGCTCTATCCGTTGGGAGAATCTGCCGTTTCTACTTTTTTTTATGATTATTATGATGCAAACAATAATGTTACTAGCCTAGAGTATCATACACGACAGTATAATAGTATAGGGATTGGCGCTAGTTTCTATAGGTTTGGTTTTAGTTTAACCTTTGAATTACCATATACAAATATTCCAGAGCTAAAAGAGCATAATGCATTTAATTTTAAGGGAGGATACTCTTATCGTAGATTTTTTGCAGAGCTTCGGATAAAAAAGTACTCTGGAGTGGAAGAAACTATTGAATACCCTGGGAATAATGGAGCTGTGGTTAATATTAGAAAAGATATAACAATTACTGAGTATGGAGGTAATATGTATTTTTTTCTTTGCAAAAAGTTTAATTTCGATGCTAATTTTAAGAACTATAATTTACAGAAAAAGAGTGCATTAAGTCCTTTTATTAATATTGGTATTGGTAATTATAGTATCAATGGAGATTTTCTTTTAACTGATTCTTCTTCTCAGAATAATCAAACAATAATGACTGAGATAGGAAACCTGTCTTTACATATAATACCAAGTTTTGCAGCAACAGTAGTTTATCGTGGATTCTACTTTGCAAATATGCTTGGATTGGGAATAGGACTTAATAAAAATACGCTTAAATACAACGATCAAAATAAATATTTATATGGGGTAATGCCAGTATTTGAGTGGAATTCTACAATTGGTTATAGTACAAAAAGCTACTTTGTATCTCTTATTCTATCCATGGAAAGCAATAGAGCAAAATATGATAATTCATATTTAGGAACTGTGCACACATTGTGGAGTATTAAACTTGGTAAGAAAATAAATATCAAATATATGGGAAAAATAGGCCCTTATTTATAAATACTATTTTCTATTTATTATAATTATTCACATAATTCTATATTTCTCACCTAATTAATTATTGTTTTATAATATTGATACACAGTATTATATCCTCAAATATTAATTTTTTACTAATTATTTCTTTAAAATAGTTCGCGTGCGTACTATTTTTCCCTAATTTTGTACGCATGCATACTAAATGTAGTTAGTTTCTAAATATTGCTAATTTCAAAATGCTAAAACCACTAAAAATGGATTTTTATATCCAAGTTCATAATTTATTAAAATATGCAATTAAACGAAACAATAGAATTTTACACAAAAGCCTCATCAATGGCTTTAAAAAGAATGTATAATTACGTAGGTTCAGATTATGGAATCACGCAAACAATAGGTTTTGTATTAGTATATATAGCAAAAGAGGGTATTTCGCCAGGAAAACTATCAGAAAAACTAGAGATGAAGAAATCTAGTTTAACACGCTTACTAAACAAAATGGAAGAAGAAGGATGCATTTATAAAAAGAATGACTCTGACGATAAAAGAATTACAAAATTATTCTTAACAGAAAAAGGTTTAGAACGCCGTCGTATTGCAAAAGAAGCCGTTCTAGGCTTTAATGAGCGTATTATGACTTCAGTTAGTGATACTGAACTTGATGCATTTATAAAAGTATCTAAGATAATTACTAGTGAAGTTGATAGTATAATAGAAAAGAAATAATACAAAATAACCACATAAAACAAGTATTTATGAATCGCAAAATAAAAAAAATTGCAGTATTAGGTTCAGGAGTAATGGGATCAGGTATTGCATGTCATTTTGCCAATATAGGAGCAGAAGTATTGCTTTTGGATATTGTGCCTAATGAGCTCAACGAAAAAGAAAAAAAACAGGGTATTAAAACTAATGATAAGGTTTTTAGGAATCGTATTGTTAATGGAGCATTAGCTGCAGCATTAAAATCAAAGCCAAGCCCAATTTACAAAAAATCATTTGCTGATAGAATTACTACCGGTAATTTTGATGATGATCTAAAGTATATAAAAGATTGCGACTGGGTTATTGAGGTTGTAATTGAAAGACTTGATATTAAAAAGTCAGTTTTTGAGAATGTAGAGAAATATCGTAAAAAAGGTAGTTTAATTACTACAAATACTTCAGGTATTTCTATAGAGGCAATGCTAGAAGGTAGGAGTGATGATTTTCAGGCTAATTTTTGTGGAACGCACTTCTTTAACCCTCCACGTTATTTACAGTTATTTGAAATTATTCCTTCTACTAAGACTGATCCCGAAGTACTTGAGTTCTTAATCGACTATGCTGGTAGGTTTTTAGGAAAAACTGCTGTATTAGCAAAAGATACTCCGGCTTTTATTGCTAATAGAATAGGTACTTATTCTATAATGGATTTGTTTAATAATGTAAAAGATTATGGTCTTACAATTACTGAAATTGATAAACTTACAGGGCCACTAATTGGAAGGGCAAAGTCTGCTACTTTCAGAACAGCTGACCTAGTAGGACTTGATACTCTTGTTCATGTTGCAAACAATATAAAAGAAACAACCAATGATGAAGCTAATGACGCTTTTTCTATTCCAGATTATTTAACTACAATGCTGGAGAATAATTGGTTAGGTTCAAAAACTAAGCAGGGATTCTTTAAGAAGACGGTAGTTAATGGTAAAAAGAAATTCTATACTCTTGATTTTGAATCATTAGAATATACAGAAGATAAAAAACCAAAATTCAAGGTTTTCGAAAAAACTAAAGGTATTGATGATATTGGAAAACGAGTAGCTATATTTATGGCTGATGATACCAAGGTTGGTGATTTTTATAGAAAATCATTCTATGGTCTTTTCCAATTTGTATCAAATCGTATTCCAGAGATTACCGAAGATATATATAAAGTAGATGATGCATTGAATGCTGGTTTTGGATGGAAATTAGGTCCATTTCAAACGTGGGATGCTGTAGGAGTAGAGGCTAGTGTAAAAGCTATGGAAGAGATTGATAAAAAGCCTGCTCAATGGATTTACGATATGCTTGATTCAGGAGTAAAAAGTTTCTATAAAATAGACTCGGGTCGTAAGTACTTCTATGATATTACAACAAAAGCTTATAAGGTTATTCCAGGACAAGAAGCACTTTTATCATTGGCAAATCTTAAAGAAACAAATACTATTTGGGAGAACAATGATCTTTCAATAATAGATTTAGGTGATGGGGTGTTAAATGCTGAAATTCACACTAAAATGAATACTATTGGCGAAGGTGTTTTGGTAGGATTGAACAAAGCTGTAGATTTGGCTGAAGCTGATTATAAGGCTTTAGTTATTTCAAATGAAGGCGATCATTTTTCTGCAGGAGCAAATGTAGGAATGATATATATGCTTGCAATTGAGCAAGAGTGGGAAGATCTAGATATGGCCATTCAGTGGTTTCAAAAAACTACCATGAGAATGCGTTATTCATCTATTCCTGTAGTTGCTGCTCCTCACGGAATGGCTCTTGGTGGCGGATGTGAGCTTTGTATGCATAGCGATAAAGTAATTGCTCATGCCGAAACTTATATGGGTCTTGTAGAATTTGGTGTTGGTCTTATCCCTGGTGGTGGTGGCACTAAAGAGTTTGCCCTACGATTGAGTGATGAGCTTAATACTGGTGATATGAGAACAAATGCTTTTCTAAATAGATATTTAAGTATAGGTCAAGCTAAAGTTAGTACTTCTGCATACGAAGCATTTGATTTAGGTTATATGCGCGAAGGTGTTGATGAAGTTATTGTAAGTAGAGCACATCAATTAGCTTACGCTAAACTAACAGCATTGCAAATGGCTGATAAAGGTTATACACAACCTGCACCACGCAATGATATTAAGATACTTGGTAATGAAGCTATGGGTTTAGTTTATGTTGGTGCTGATGGTTTTACAGAAGGGCATTATATGAGCGAGCACGATAAACTTATTGCCGAAAAGCTTGGTTGGGTTATGGCTGGAGGAGAAATCTCTATTCCATTAACAAAGGTTTCGGAACAATATTTATTGGATCTTGAACGTAGAGCTTTCCTTGAATTATGTACTAAACGTAAAACGTTGGAGAGAGTTCAAAGTATTATTACTAAGGGTAAAATTTTGCGTAACTAATTTATTAACTGAAGAAAACAAATTATTATGAATGCATATATAGTAGCGGGTTACCGCTCAGCAATAGGAAAAGCGCCAAGAGGAGTTCTAAAATTTACTCGTCCTGATGATATAGCAGCTCAAGTGATACGTCATTTGATGAAGGATTTTCCACAGATAGAAAAAGAAAAAATTGATGATATTGTTGTAGGAAATGCATTTCCTGAAGCAGAAAGTGGTTTTAATATGGGTCGCATGTTGTCGCTAATGTCTATGGATACTGTAGAAGTGCCTGGATCAACAATTAATAGGTACTGCGCCAGTGGAATAGAATCAATAGCAATTGCGACAGCTAAAATAAAGGCTGGTATGGCTGATATTATAATTGCTGGAGGTGCCGAGTCTATGTCCATGATATCAATGGGAGGCTGGAGACAGGTTCCTAATCCTGATATTGCCAAAAATAATCCAAAATGGTACTTGTCAATGGGCTTAACATCGGAGATGGTTGCTCGTGAGTATAAACAGAATAGAGAAGAGCTCGATATTTTTGCTGCAAAATCGGTAGCAAAAGCAATAAATGCTATTGATAAAGGATATTTTAAAGATCAGATAGTTCCTATAAATATAAAAGAGAATTACTATGCTGATGGCAAGATGAAAACTCGCAATAAGGTATTTGATGTGGATGAAGGTCCTCGACGAGGAACTACTGCTGAAGGTTTAGGTAAGTTAAGACCTGCTTTTGCTACAGATGGTATCTCTACAGCGGGTAATTCATCTCAAATGAGTGATGGTGCAGCTTTTGTTTTAGTAGTATCAGAGCAGGCTCTTAAAGATTATGATTTAACACCAATTGCACGACTTGTCGATTATCAAGTTGCTGGAGTTGAGCCATATAAAATGGGAGTGGGGCCTATTGCAGCAATTCCTAAAGTGCTTAAGCATGCAGGAATGAAGCTTGGGGATATGGATCTTATTGAATTGAATGAAGCTTTTGCAACTCAGAGTATTGCAGTAATCAATGATTTGGGAATAAATACTGATATCGTGAATGTAAATGGTGGTGCTATAGCTCTTGGTCACCCACTAGGTGCTACGGGTGGTAAACTTACAGTTCAGTTATTGAATGAGCTTAAACGCCAAGATAAGAAATATGGTATGGTAACTATGTGTATTGGCTCAGGACAGGGAGCAGCAGGTATATACGAACTATTATAAAAGAAATATTTATAGTTTGTTGTTTGTAGATTAGTTTTGAACAACAAACAACGAACGACAAACAATAAACATTAAAAAACGAAACAAAATGACAAAAATATTAAAAGGTGGAGAGTTTCTAATAAAGGAAACAAATTTTGAAGATGTATTTATTCCTGAAGAGTTTAACGAAGAGCAGCGCATGATTGCTCAAACTTGTAAGGATTTTACTGATACCAGAGTTTTACCAAATATAGACCAATTAGACACACACGATCGTGTGTTATTAGCTCAGTTGATGAAAGAAGCTGGTGAACTTGGTTTATTAGGAATATCAGTTCCTGAAGAGCATATGGGTTTTGAGCAAGATTTTGTTACATCAATGCTTGCACTTGAAGAAATGGGTAAGGGATATGGGTTTGCAGTTGCTTATTCAGCACATACTGGTATTGGAACGCTTCCTATCTTATATTTTGGTACTGAGGAGCAGAAAGCAAAATATCTTCCAGGTTTGGCTACAGGAGAAACTGTAGGAGCATATTGCTTAACTGAGCCTGATGCAGGTTCGGATGCTAATAGTGGAAAATCTCGCGCTATACTTAGTGAAGATGGTAAAACATATAATCTTAATGGAGTAAAGATGTGGATTACCAATGGTGGTATTGCTGATTTACTAATTGTTTTTGCTAAAATTGGTGATGATAAAAATCTAAGTGCATTTATTATAGATGCTAAAAGTGAAGGAATTACAATTGGTGTGGATGAAGAAAAACTTGGTATTAGAGGTTCTTCTACTGTTCAAGTTTTCTTTGAGGATGTAAAAGTTCCTGCAGAGAACCTATTGGGAAAACAAAATGGTGGTTTTAAGATTGCACTTTATATTCTTAATTTGGGACGTATTAAGCTTTCTGGAGCAACTATTGGAGCATCTAAAGCTACTATTGACGTAAGTGTAAAATATGCTAATGAGCGTAAACAATTTAAAACTCCTATATCAAACTTTGGAGCGATTAAATATAAAATTGCAGAAATGTCGATTCGTACATTTGTTAGCGAATCATTAACATATAGAATATCACAAAATATTGATGATGCTATTAATGAAGCTGTTGCTGAAGGTGTTGAAAAAGGAAAAGCTAGCGTTGAAAGTATTCGCCAATATGGCATTGAAGCTTCAATAGCAAAGGTGTTTGGCTCTGAGGCACTGGATTATGTTGTGGATGAGGCTGTTCAAATTCATGGTGGAATGGGTTATTCAGCAGAGAGTGCTGTGGAGCGTGCTTACCGCGATAGCCGTATTAATAGAATATTTGAGGGAACCAACGAAATTAATCGTATGGTTACTGTTGGTGAGCTTATTAAACGTGCCATGAAAGGTGAAATAGATATGATGGGGCCAGCAATGGCTGTTGCTGAAGAATTGATGGGAATTCCTGATTTTGGAAGCGTTAGCCTAGATTATTTTGAAGAGTATCATGTGGCTATTAAGAAATTTAAGAAAAGTATTCTAATGGTTTCTGGAGCTGCCCTACAAAAATATATGCAAGATATTAATAATGAGCAAGAGTTATTAATGAATGCTGCTGATATGCTTATGTATACTTATGCTGCAGAATCGACATTATTGCGTGTTGAAAAATTAAACTCCATGCTTGATGAAGATAAAATGGGAATATATAAGGATATTCTTGATGTTGTAATGTATGATTATGCACATCTAATTAATAAGCTTGGTATTGACGGTGTGAATTCTTTTGCTGAAGGAGATGAGCAAAAAGCTATGTTGATGGGAATGAAACGCTTCACTAAAATTAAATCAGTGAATGTTGTAAAAGCAAGAAGAAATATTGCAGATGCTTTAATTGAAGAGAATAAATATACTCTTTAATTCTAGTGTTTTAAATAGAAAATAACTCCCATGTTATAATACGTTATTTAGCGTATTAGATTAAACGCAGTTCTATACTGCTTTGCCACATAATTTATCTGTTGTTAATCAGAGTGTTATGAGTTATGTTGGCTTTTCGAATGATTATTCATTCGGTGTTTGTTCAAATTTGAAGTATAAGGGTGCTAACCCTTATACTTCTTGAGTTTGACTAAATTAATAATAAAGAAATTAATTAACTATATGGATATTAGAAAAGCATTATTAAATAAGTTTAAGATTAAGTTATTTTTTCTCCAAAAAATGCCAATGGGATTTCTTGCGGGCATGCGAGTTATAAAATTTACTGATCAACAATGCGATGTAAGTGTTCCGTATAATACTATTACAAAGAATCCTTTTCAATCAGTGTATTTTGCAGTACAAGCAATGGCTGCTGAATTATCTACAGGCGTGGTTGCTATGGATGCAATTATGAAAAGTAGCGAAAAAGTTTCGATGCTAGTTTTTGATATGAATGCAAGCTTTGTTAAAAAAGCAAGGTCAAAAATTGTATTTACATGTCAGCAGGTTGAAGATATAAATAATGCAGTAAAAGAAACCATAGAAACAGGAGAAGGAGTCACAATTAATGTAAAATCAGAGGGAATAGATAAAGATGGTGATGTCGTCTCCGTTTTTAATTTTACATGGACATTTAAAACAAAGAAGTAAATATTGAAAAAGCCCATAATATAAACCACATAAAAACTATTATCATGCCAATATTAAGAACATTTGAAATACTAGAAAAAAATAAAGAGACAAATCCTAATAAGGTTGTACTATCAATAAAGCGTAATGGCGGTTGGGAAGACTTTAGTGCTGAAGAATTTATTAATTATAGAGATAATTTTAGTTTAGGTTTATTGGCTTTAGGATATGCTAAAAACGATAAAATATTGACAATATCTAATAACCGACCTGAGTGGAATTTTATAGATATGGGAATGAGTCAGATAGGAGTAGTACATGTTCCTGTTTACCCTAATATGGGTAAACTGGAGTATGATTATATTCTTGATCATTCTGATGCTAAGATGGTTATTGCTGGTGCTGACGAGCATTATCAAAGGGTTTTGGAATCGGTGAAGGAGAATTCTAAAATAAACGATATATACTCTATTGATAAACTTGATGGAATAAACAATTGGGAAGATATTGTAGACTTAGGAAAAAAGAAGAAGGCAGAATTGTGGGATAAATTGCAGGAGATTAGATCTAGTGTCGAGCCTGATGATTTAATGTCTATTATTTATACCTCTGGCACAACAGGTCGTTCAAAAGGAGTGATGCTAAGCCATAAAAATGTAATGGCAAATGTGGAAGCAACCAATGATTTTATGCCAGTAAAACCAGGTGATAGATACTTAAGTTTCTTACCTTTATGTCATATTCTTGAGCGTATGGTAAACTACTTAGTTCTTTATAATGGATGTAGTGTTTATTATGCCGAGAGTATTGAAACTGCAGGCGAAAATATGCGTGATATTAAGCCTGATGGTTTTACAAGCGTGCCACGTGTTTTGGAGAAAACTTATGATAAAATCTTAGCCAAAGGCAAGGATCTAACAGGAATTAAGAAAAGATTATTCTATTGGGCAATAGAATTAGGTGTTAAGTATGATTTACCAGAGAATACTTCTGCATGGTATAAATTTCAGCATAAAATAGTTGACAAGCTTATTTATAGTAAATGGCGTGAAGCATTAGGTGGAAATATTAAGATTATTATTAGTGGTGGAGCAGCTTTGCAAGAGCGCTTGGCTCGTTCTTTTAATGCAGCAGGAATAC
>JAOZSY010000453.1 GCA_029939445.1 Bacteroidales bacterium | reverse complement strand
TATTTACTACAAACCTATTTTATAATAATGCTAAAGATGCTACTTTTGATGGCGAAAATGATAGGTATTCTATAACAGGAAATCCAATAGATAAAGGAGCTTATAAAGCCACCACATTGAGAAATATAGAGCTAACCGGCCCTTATATGCATGATGGTAGATTTACCACCTTGGATGAAGTTATAGATTTTTATAGCGAAGGTTTGGTATATTCAGAATACGCTCATCCACTAATGGAGAAACTTCGCCCGCCTTATGGTATTGGAGCAGAGCTTAACCCTGGTGAAAAAGCTGATTTGAAAGCATTTTTGCTAACGCTTACTGATGAAGATTTTATTGACCCAAATAATGAATTAAGTAACCCATTTAAATAAAGAATTATGAATTATATTAAATTTAAAACATTGCTATTAATTTTACTTGTTGGAATATTGTCAATGGCTAGCTCTTGCGAGAAAGATCCAGAGCCAGAACCAGAATCTACAAAGGGAAAACTACAATTAAAATTTGATTTTTATAATGGTACAGACCCAATGGAATGGGGATTAAAAAAATATACTAATGCCGCAGGTAATGAATATAGTGCTTATTATGTAAAGTTTTTTATTACCCGCCTTACTATATATAAAGGAAGTACTGCCATTGTATTAAATAAGTTTCATAACTCTCATTATGTAGGTACAGATATAGAAAGTACTCTTACATGGACTGTTGCTGACGATATAGAAAAAGGTAATTACGATTCACTATCATTTACTTTTGGGTTCAACGATGAGGATAATGAGTCTTTTATGTTTGTGAATCAACCGGAAGTAAATATGGTATGGCCCGAAAACCTTGGAGGAGGATATCATGCTATGCAACTTGATGGTAAATGGAGAATGCCTAATGATACTTTAAGTGGATACAATTTTCATTTAGGGCCTGGGCAAATATATGATGCAAGTGGAGATATTACAGGATTTACCGACAATTCTTTTATTGTAAGTATTCCATCATCTGATTTTTCTATAAGTGCTGATAATACTACATCACTAACTCTACGTATGCATATTGATAAATGGTTTACCAGCCCTGTTGATTATGATCATAATACTTATGGTGGTAGTATTATGGAAAACCCTGAAGCTATGGAAAAGGTTGTCCTTAACGGATGGGATGTTTTTAGTATTGTGAATTAATGATATAATAAACACTAAAAATTAAGTTATGAATTTAAGTGTAAGAAATATTTTAATAGTTGTTGTTGCATTAACAATTGCTTTGTTATTATCATGTAAAAAGGATAATGAGGAAGAAGATGTACCTGTGGTACATGATCCGACACTATATAATTTTGAAGTTCCACAAGGGTTTCCTACAAACCTAAATATTCCTAGTGATAATCCTTTGACA
>JAOZSY010000211.1 GCA_029939445.1 Bacteroidales bacterium | reverse complement strand
AGTTCACATTTATAATTATACTTATTTTATTATGGCATTTATAGGGGGTTTAATTTTTGCATATTTGTTTATATTATCAAAGCAAAGAAAAGAAAATCCGGTTGTTAATTTATTAGTTATTCATACACTTTTAAACCTTATCCCTTTTACTAGAGATTTTATAATATAATGGCCCACCAACTCTTCCCAACCTCCATAACCCAGTTCTCAACAGAGAGTCTAATAAAAAGGCACTCTACCAAGAGCAAGGCTATATATTGGCTATTGATACTTTCTGTTGTGGCTTTTGTTGTGGCTATATTTTGGATAAAAGTAGATGTAAATGTGCATAGCCGAGGAATTATTACCTCAAAAGAACGTATTAGCAAATTAATAGCTCCGATATTTGGCAAAGTACTGTACTTCAATATTAAGGAAAATAGAGAGGTAAAGCAAGGCGATACACTTTTTATTATTGATACTGTAAAAATTCTTAACAGCATAAATATTTCCCAAGAAAAACTACAATTATTGAATAAGCAAACTGCTGATTTAGAATACTTAGGCAATTTGACTAAAAATAGCCTATTAAATGAATCGAAATTAGAGTCAGGACTTTATAAACAAGAACTAAGGCGATTTAGGGCAGAGCTGAAATATCAAAAATCGGAAATTACCATCGCCCATAAATCTCACCTTCGTCAAACACAGCTTTATAATAAAAAGATATTACCAAAGGCAGAATATGAGCAATTTGCTTTTAAATACGAGAATGCCAAACTGATGTATCACAAAATATTCGATAGTCAGTTGGCACGCTGGCAAAACCAACGCAATACCAATATAAACCAACTTTATAGCCTAAACGAAAATCTGAATAATCTGCATAAGGAGCTGGAAAAATGCTATGTGCTTTCACCAATAAACGGCTATGTGCAGAACCTTAAAGGCATAAAAAAAGAAAGCCTTGTATATCCAAATCAAGAAATTTGTACCATAAGCCCAACAACGGAACTGATAGTAGAAACAGCAGTATCAACAAGCGATATTGGTTTAATTAACCTAAATCAAGAGGTAAAATTCAGAATAGATGCATTTAATTTCAACCAATGGGGAATGCTCGAAGGCAATGTATCGGAAATCGCCAATGATATTAGCGTTTCGGAAAACGGAATACCAACCTTTATGATTCGTTGTAAGCTCAATAGCAAACAACTAACTTACCAAGGCAAAACGGTAATTGTAAAAAAAGGAATGACAGTAAATGCTAATTTCTTCCTTATACAACGCACCTTGGCGCAAATGTTTTATGATAATATTACCGATTGGTTCGACCCTAACCAAATAGAAAAATAGAGAGCAATGAGTGGATATAAAAAAAGTTCGGTAAAAGTAAAACAGCGCGATATAATGGATTGCGGAGCTGCGTGCTTGATGTCGGTTTCGGCTCATTATAAACTACATATTCCCGTTTCAAAAATTCGTCAGTTTGCCAATACTGATCGTAAGGGAACCAATGTATTGGGCATGATAGAAGCTGCCGAAAAACTTGGTTTTATTGCCAAAGGTGTAAAAGGTGGTTATGATGCTTTGCTAAAAATTCCTAAGCCTGCAATAGCGCATCTTAAACTAAAAAAAGAGAACCTATTACATTACGTTGTTATTCTAAAGGTATCAGAAAAACAAATAGAGATAATGGATCCTGGAACAGGGGAAATTAAGAAGCAAACAAAGGAAGAATTTTTGGAGAACTGGACAGGAATACTCGTTATATTAGTTCCTGGAGAAACTTTTGAGATAAAAAACGAAAGGGTATCGAATATAGCACGACTTTTCTTTTTGCTCCGTCCCCACAAAATGGTAATAATACAGGCGTTAATTGGTGCGGTTTTCTTTTCAATATTAGGATTATCTACATCAATATATATTCAGAAACTTACAGATTTTGTTTTTGTAAATGGCAATAAAAACCTACTCAACTTAATGAGTGTTGCAATGATTATTATTATTGTAATTCAGATGCTGCTGGGAATATTCCAAACAGTATTTACTCTTAAAACAGGACAGTTGATTGATGCCAGACTAATATTAGGATATTATAAGCACTTATTAAAACTCCCTCAACGTTTTTTTGATACCATGCAAACAGGTGAGATAATATCGAGAATAAGTGATGCAGTAAAAATACGAGCTTTTATCAACAATACTCTCATAAGCCTTATTGTTAATGTGCTAATTGTGATTTTCTCGTTTGTATTAATGTTTTTCTATTCGTGGGAAATGGCATTAATTGTAATGATTATTATTCCGCTTTACAGTATTCTATATTATATCACCAATAAGCTCAATAAAAAGACTGAGCGTAAAGTAATGGAGCAGTCTGCTGAATTAGAAAGTCATCTTGTAGAATCGATAAACACTGTAAGTACAATAAAGCGATTTGGCATAGAAGATTATTTTAATATAAAAACTGAGAATAGATTTATAAAGTTATTAGAAACAGGTTATAAATCAGGTTTAAATTCAGTTTTCTCTTCCTATTCATCAAATTTCTTTTCTCGTGTATTTACAATTATTGTACTGTGGTCAGGTTCATATTTTGTACTAGCTAATGAACTTACTCCGGGAGAATTAATGTCTTTTTATGCAATACTTGCTTATTTTACAGGACCTTTAAGCTCATTAATTGGAGTTAATAAGACCATACAAAACGCCTTTATTGCTTCTGATCGTTTATTTGAAATAATGGATTTAGACGAAGAACGAGAAAATAAGATTATCCTTAAAAAGGAAATGCTTGGAGAAATATCTTTTTCAAATATTTCTTTTAGATATGGCAGTAGAGTGGATGTTTTTCAAGGATTTAGCCTGAATATTCAAAAAGGACAAATTACTGCCATAGTAGGCGAAAGCGGCTCAGGAAAATCCACTTTGATTCATCTATTACAAAATATTTATCCAATTACATCAGGTAAAATATTTATCAATAATATAGATATTACACAAGTAGATAATTATTCGCTCCGTAAAATTGTAGGAGTAGTTCCTCAAAATGTAAATCTTTTTAAAGGTACTATTGCCGAAAATATTGCAATTGGAGATTTTGAACCTGATATGAATCGCATAATGCAAATTAGTATGCAGGTAGGTGTTCAGAAATTTATTGATGAATTACCCCAAGGTTTCTTTACCGATATTGGTGAAAATGGAGTATCACTTTCTGGCGGACAAAGACAGAAAATAGCCTTTGCAAGAGTGCTTTACCGTGAGCCCGAAATTGTTATTTTGGATGAAGCCACATCCGCATTGGATTCTGAAAGCGAAGACGATATAATGAATGTAGTTCGAAAATTAAAATCGGAAGGAAAAACAATAATTATGATAGCGCACAGATTAAGTACTGTGCTTAATGCCGACGAAATAGTGGTAATGGAAAAAGGCAAGGTAATAGAAAGTGGAACACATAAGAAACTGTTTGAATCTAAAGATAAATACTATGATTTATGGCAAAAACAGATGCCAAGTTTATTAAATTCTAATTCTGAATAATAAAATGAGATTTATTATTTTTCAAATATTGTTTGTTATATTGTTTTTGCAATCATCGTATTCACAGAATATGAAACTGGAGGATTGCATTGAAAACGCATTTTTAAATAGAGTAGAACTCAAAAAACAAGAAAATCAACACTCCTACTATCAAAACAATTATCAATATTCAAAATATGAATTATTGCCATCGGTAAATAGCCGTATAGACTTTAATTTTACAGGTAAAAAAACTTACTACCAAAATCAAGGAGGTTACCGCTTTCAAAATAATGAAAATGGACAATGGAATATTTCCTCAAATCTGGTTCTGTTTAATGGCTTCCAAACTATCAACAAAATTAAACAAAGCAAGACCCTTATCTCAAGAAATACAACCTATACTCAGAGTATAAAAAACAATATTAAGCTTGAAGTAATAAAAGCATATTATAGTCTATTGATGGCACAAGAAAATATTATTATTACAAAACAGGCAATAGAAGTAACAAATCAGCAAATTGCTTATATTCAAATAGCTGTGGATGGCGGCAATACTTCCGAAATAGATTTATTGGAAGTAAAAGCACAGTTAGAAAAAGAAAAAAGCTTTTATATTTCTTCCATGAAAGAAATGGAAACTGCCCGAATAAAACTCAAAAAGAGTATCAATTATACTGATACTAATTCTATCGAAATAAGGTCAGTATTTTTAAAAAATACTATTTCTAAACAAATAAATTCAGATTCAATATATTTCCTAGCAATCAATCAATTGCCTGAATTTAAGATGGCTACTTATGATTCATTATACTGGCAATTTGCAATAAAACAAATTAAAGCTCAATATTTACCATATCTAACAGGGAATGCAAGTGTGGCAACATATTATAATCGTAATTCAATAGATGTTTCTAGTATTAATAAGAAATATAGAGCTAATAATCAGCTAGAAAATAATCTGAATCATCAAGTGGGACTGTCGTTAATAATCCCCATTTATAGCAAGCATAAAACTAAAATTCAACAATTGGATAAAGAAAAGCAATTGAAGGATGTGAACTTGGATAAAGAGCAATTATATAAAAATATTTACTTTGAAT
>JAOZSY010000452.1 GCA_029939445.1 Bacteroidales bacterium | reverse complement strand
GGCGGGAGTTATGCCGAAGGTAAATCCCATTACTATAACCATGCCTATAATAAAAATAGAGTTTGCAAATGCTGCAGCAGCTAAATCTACAGTACCAACATAGCCAACCATCATAGTGTCTATTTGCTGAACCAATACTTGCCCAACCTGAGATAATACTATAGGAAATGCTAATCTTAAATTCCGCTTATAATATGGTAAATACTTCAATTTCTTTATGCTAATATTGATTTGCAAAGAAAATCATAATTTCGTTATTATTTCCCAAATAAATAATTCATTTACGGATTCTGTTTTTGGAGAGTCTCCAGGTAAGTATTAAATGAAAAATAGTTAGTTTATTGATACAAAAGCTCATCATTTTATTATTAACTTTGTATTGTATTTTATTATACTGATAGTGATTCAATTTGTTGATATCTCTAATTATTTATGGACATTGCTTTTACATCGGCATAATAACTGAAATTTTAATAATAAAATGGTATTACGTAAAAAGTTTGTGATGAATATATTTCTAAAAGGACTTCTTCTTAGTTTATTTTTTTTCCAGTTTAATAATTTATATTCTCAAATATATTATACTGATTATTCTCCAAACAAAGTTCTGCAAAATACGGCATATGATAGCACTGACTTTAATTTGGATGGAGTATATGATATTAAATTCACTCAAGAGGATAGTATTCAAATGTCGAGTGGTGCAAATGGTATTGGCATAACTCTTATGCATTACGATATTGAATTTGTTGGACTAGCTCCATCTTATGATGCAAGCCATTTTTATACTTTTAAGTTAGATTCTAATATTTATATTGATAATAATGCAGCAGGGCAGTTATGGGTTACTAAGTTAGGACCTAGTGATGCTGTACGAATTATGCAAATGTTTTTTTATAATGTTCCTTACCACTTAGGCGAATGGGTAGGAGGTGTTGTTGATGCTTATCTTGGAATAAGGCTTAAAATAGATGGCGACTGGCATTATGGATGGATAAAAATGGATGTAGATGTGGATGCTCATATGCTAACAATCAAGGGTTTTGCATATAATACTATTGCAAACCAAGGAATTTATACTGGGCAAAAGACTAGCTATAAGCATAATAATATTGAAGTAAGCTATGAACTTGCTAATTGCGGAAATGTTATTAGTTATGATAGAAGTGTTATTCCAAATCATAATTATGATATTGTATGCAGGTCAAATATTAATGGTCAAATGGATAGTATAGGTTTTATAAATAACTCTTCTTCTCCAATTTTTATTGATGAAGATACTGTAGTTGTTCTTGGTATAAATAAATATAACATAATACCTATAACAACAGATAATATGTATGGAGTTAGTGATACTGTAGCTTCTTTGCATGCAAGTTTATATATTGATGCAAATGCAAATACGATTCTTAAT
>JAOZSY010000210.1 GCA_029939445.1 Bacteroidales bacterium | reverse complement strand
ACTTCCTGTAGTTTTTTAAGCTTAGATGGTTATAAGGTCAGTCTGAGTGTTTTGAGAAAAAAAGCGAAGCTATTTTTCAAAAAATGTATCGATACTTCCTGTAGTTTTTTAAGCTTAGATGGTTATAAGGTCAGTCTGAGTGTTTTGAAGAAAAAAAGCGTAAGCTCTTTTTCAAAAAATGTATCGAAGACGGCCTATCCCAAAACCCTCAACACTTCCTTTAAATCAATTACTTCTCAGCTTTCTCCAAATCCAATTTATCTTTAATAAATAACGTACTTATAGCACCAAATATCATAAGAACACCTGCCATTATTAGCGATTTCATTGGGTCGTCATTGAATGCATATCGTAGAATAAGACCTCCAAATATACCATTTACTATCTGTGGAATTGTGATAGACATATTAAAAATACCCATAAACATTCCCATTTTCTTTGCAGGAATGGAGTTTGCAAGCATTGCATACGGCATTGCTAATATTGATCCCCAGGCGATTCCAATTCCAACCATTGGAATTAATAGATAATCAGCATTTGGAATAATCATAAATGACATTAGCGAAATTCCACCAAGAGCAAGAGCAATACCATGAGTAGCTCTTCTGCCTAGCTTATTTGCTACCATAGGAATGGTTAAAGCTATAATTGCCGAAACAGCATTATAAACTCCAAAAAGAATTCCTACCCAATCGCCAGCCTCTTGATATGCAGGGTTGTTGGGGTCGGTAGTGTGAAAAAAATGTTCAGCAATTGCAGGGGTAGTATATACCCACATTGAGAATAATGCAAACCACGAAAAGAATTGAACTATTAATAATTGCCACATTACTTTGGGAATCTTAAAAGGCTCATTGTCTTCTTCAGAATCTTCCTCTTCATAAAACTCTGGTGGATATTCTTTGGTCGTTAATACGGTTACGAGTATAGCACCTAGTAAAATGGCCGCGCCAATATAAAAAGACCATACCACATTTGGAGGAACAAAACCATCTTCTGCAATGGACGGAAAAGTAAACCAGTTTGAAAGAATATATGGTAACCATGAACCACCAACTGCCCCAAGTCCTATTAGCAATGTTTGCATCGAAAAGCCCAGTGTATGTTGCTCGTCGGGAAGTTTATCTGCTACAAGTGCTCTAAATGGTTCCATGGAAATATTTATGGAAGCATCCATAATCATAAGCATACCACCACCAATAAGCATTGGGGCAATTTGACCTGCAAAATGGGGTGCATTTGGCATTAGTATCAAAGCGGTACTTGTTAGCAAAGCACCAACAAGAAAATAAGGACGACGACGACCAAATCTATTCCAAGTTTTGTCGCTCATATAACCAATTATTGGCTGAATAAGCATTCCCGTAATTGGCGCTACTAACCAAAACCAGCTTAGTTGGTGAATGTCTGCACCAAAGCTTAATAATATTCTAGACGCATTGGCATTCTGTAATGCAAATCCAAATTGAATTCCTAAGAATCCAAAACTCATATTAAAAATTTGCCAAAAGGATAAATGTGGTTTTTTAGTCATAATAGATAATTATTACTTAGATTTTTATATTCTACAAAACTATAAACTTTGTTGTTTCTTTTGTATTTTTTCCCACAACATCGCAAAAATAAATTCCTGGCTTTAGTTGAGCCTCATTTAAAGGAATTATTCTAGCACCTTTTTCAGAATTACTATTGTGGTATATCTTTCGCCCTTCCATATTATATATAGTAATATCAACTCTATCAGCAGAATTAATATAAAGCTTCAATTCATTGCCTTGCGAAGGGTTAGGATATACTTTCACAGAGCTTTTATTTTCTATTTCGCGGCTATTATCACCAATTTCTAAAGGTAAATTTGGAGTAGTTAACTGCTTATCGGTATAAATATGGAATAATCCCATGTCCAGACTAAAAGTATAGCTTTTGTTTACCACCTGAATAGTATCTCCAGAGAAGTAATCGTACCATGTTCCTGAATTTGGAAAAGCAACAGTAAAGCTATGCGGTATTACATCAAAATTGCCAATAGATACTAGATTCATAGAGCTATGGCGAAGAGTAATCTGTTTTAATTCAGTGCTTAAGTCTAAATCGAAATCAGTAGTCTGAAAACAATCACTTTCTTCATCTCTAAGTTTATTTATTGCAGCATAAATCTCATAAGTATTCATTCTGTCAGTATCTTGCATATAATCCCATCGAATAGGCTTCTCTCCAGTTCTTCCGTTATAATCTATGGAATAGTCGTAACCAAGTTCTCCAAATTGCCATATCATTTTTGGTCCAGGAATAGTTAAGAAGAAGGCAGCATCCAGAGCCGCGCGGCGTAGTGCTACATCTTTATTCTTGGTGGAATATCCTCCATTACTATTTCCCCACTGAGAGGTTTTATATAATAATCGCTCCTCATCGTGACTCTCCATATATCCCACTACATGAGATTTTGTCCAGCCTCGCTCTTGATACGATATCCACGAGAAATCAGATTTTCCACCAGTATTCCATCCCATTGCTGCTTCTGAATATGCATGGTTTAGATTGCCCCAAAGCATCATATATGCCGAAAGATCTTTTTCTTCATCATTATCGGCAAAGTGCTCAAGAATTACATAAGCATTAGAGTTTACTGACCATATACTGTCAGCATATGAGTTTAGAATATGGATTCTGCCAGCATCTTTATGTCCCCATTCTGCCACATCGCCCAAGGTATTCTTCTGTGTAAATCCTTTTGATAAATCAAATCTGAAACCGTCAATTTTAAACTCCTCAAGCCAGAACTTAACAACTCTACTAATATATGTTTTTGTAACAGCACTTTCGTGGTTCATATCAAAGCCTACATTATAATCATGTTTTGGAACCTGATTGAAGAAAGGATTATTTGCTGCAGGTTGGTTATTTGTTTCGTCCCACCATAGTTTTACATAAGGCGATGTGCCAAAACTATGGTTATATACCACATCAAGAATAATAGCTATTCCCATGGAGTGTGCAGTGTCAACCAATCTTTTAAAATCATCTTTTGTACCGTAATATTTATCTACAGCAAAATAGTAATTAGGATTATAACCCCAGCTACTATTGCCTTCAAACTCATTTACAGGCATAAGCTCTATGGCATTTATTCCTAAATGCTTAAGGTAATGTAGGCTGTCAATTACACTCTGATATGTATGTTTTGCAGTGAAATCACGAATTAATAATTCATAGATTACTAAATCTTCATTATCGGGTGCTATAAAATTTGTGTTATTCCAGTTATATTGCGTTTGTGCTGTTTGTAATACCGTTGCTATTCCCTCAGTTTTTCCTGAAGGGTAATCCAACATGCTAGGGTATGTATCGTCAGAAATCCATTTGTCGTTCCATGGGTCGCTTACTTTCTCAGCATAAGGGTCACCAATTTTCACTTCTCCATCAATAAAATATTGGAATATGTATTCCTTTTGAGGAATTAGATTATTAACTTGCAGCCAAAAATAATTATTGTCGGTAGTTCTTTTCATATAAAAGCTGTCTTCCAACTCCCAATTATTAAAATCGCCAATTACAAATCCGAAGCTTTTATATGGAGCATAAAGGCATAATATTACTGATGTATCGCTTATATAATTTATCCCTTCAATAATTCCAGTAGGTAAATCCTCAATGGTAACAGCTTGAGGGATAAAATAGTAAAATGAGTCGCTAACGGTTTCGGTAGTAGTTGTAGCCATGGCTTTTATCCAATGCTTACCATAAGTAGTAGCGGTTATATTTTGAGTAGCAGTATCGTTATCTGTTTGTTTTACAATAATATTATCGTGTAATAAAAACAATGAGTCTGCAGAGTTTTTTGAAGCGTCAATAAGAATATTATCATTTAATTCTGCAAATAAATAACCACTCGATGGTTTAACTAAACTCACATTAGGTCCTGCGGCATATACAATCTGAAAAATGTCGCTATTATCGGCAGTCTTTCCTTCTAAATATGAGCCACCTACAGCTACATCACTACGAAAAACCATTGCGATTTTTTCAACAGTTTCTCCATTAGGGACTCCAAAATATGCTTTTATATCAGGAGTTAATGACAATTCATAAAGGTTGTTTCCAAGGCTTGTAAGTTTTGTTTCAGGAGTATTTACTCCCCAGCCAGTTTTTACATATTTCCAGTCGCTATCGCCATTACTTTGGTTTGTAATTACTCCAATATGAGCATATACATCACCACTGTAATTTGCCAAACCTCCCGATCCTAAGGTACTGTTGAAAGTGATTACAACAGACTGACTCTCTTGAGGAAATGCAGGTACACTAGTTATTACTTGGGCATTAGCTTTTAATCCAATTATTATAAATAATATTGAAACTGTAATTTTTAAATTCATTCGGTTCATATATATATGTATTTTACTTTTTTAACGGGCGCGAAATTACTCATAATTATTTGTGAATATCCTATATTTATAAATTTTTATTAAATACTAGGTTCAAGTTGCAAACGCAAAGTATAGTTATTGATATTTTTAGAATTATTAGTTTTTATCAAACATATACTTGTAAAAAATCGTTCATATCTACTCTTTTTAAGGGAATAGTAGTTGATATTATATATTATATATAATACATTTAGTATGCAAAAAACAGTAAATCAGGGAAATAGCTTCAGCAGCCCTTTGTTT
>JAOZSY010000034.1:6957-15800 GCA_029939445.1 Bacteroidales bacterium | reverse complement strand
TATTATTGAACCAATTAAGGAGGAAAGCCATGTTTAATAGTTCAAAGAAAAAACCGCCTTTGAAAGCAAAGGGGATAGATAATATGCCTCATACTAAAGCTGGTATGCAATATAAGGAATGGCATGAATCAAAGCCAAAAACTAATAAATGGAGAAATATTCGTTGGGGAGTATTGATTTCTGTTAATCTGTTATTTATGGTTTCATACCTCTTTGGTTTGTCCGTTTTGGAAGGTTCATTGAGTGGATCTCGTGCATTTGGATTCTATCTAATGGATAGTTATAATGCTTTGCAGGTAATGACTATATCTATTTTCGATGGTTATTTTTGGGCTTTAACAATGAACTTTTGGATAGGTTTCTTTACAATACTTATTTTAAGTATTCTTGGTGGAAGAACTTATTGTTCGTGGATTTGTCCTTACCACCTTTTGGCTGAATTTGGAGAGAAACTGCATAATTATTTTGTAAAAAAGAAAAAGATAAAGGAGCATACATACAGCATTTATTTGCGCTTTGTATTTTGGATTGGATTTCTACTAATAGCTTTATTCACTAAGAATATTGTTTTTGAAGATATTAATCCTGTCGGAATTATTTCTCGTTCGTTAATTTATGGACCGAGTATAGGTTTACTTTGGATTCTTGCTCTTTTATTATTTGAAATAGCATATAGTAAACGCTTTTGGTGTCGTTATGCCTGTCCAGTTGGTGCAACTTGGGCAATAACAGGTCAAGCAGCATTATTGGATATTAAATTTGAACTTGATAAATGTGCCTATTGTCGCGATTGTCAGGATGTATGTCTTGTGCCTCACGAACTTTGGTTTGTTGAGAAAGGTAAAGCAACTCAAGATATTCATTTTACAAATTCAGATTGTACGCGCTGTGGGCTTTGTGTAGATATATGTAGTGGTGATGCCCTTTCATTCACGATTAAAGGAATTGATAAAATATTATAATAATTTATGATAAATGCAGAAGAAACAGTGTTTATTAGTGCAAAAGCACTATCAAAAACATTTAAAAGCCAGCTTGTAATAGATAATTTATCTGCTGATTTTTTTAAAGGAGAGCGAATTAGTTTGAGTGGTTCGAATGGAGCTGGAAAAACTACGTTAATACGTTGTATACTAGGGCAATACACCTATGAAGGTGAACTGCTTGTTATGGGAGGGAATCCTCGTTTGCAGCACGAAAATATTATGAAAGAGATTGGCTTTGTTCCTCAAATACCACCTCCATTGAAGATGACTATAAATGAAATGCTTGAGTTCTTTTCGCAACTCACAGAAACCTCACAGGATGTATTTATCAATATAGTTACTGAACTTGGTTTGGATATTAAGCAGCATTTGAATAAACCATTCTATAAGTTATCAGGAGGAATGAAGCAGAAGTTGTTAATTGCTTTTGCGCTGGGGCGTGATCCTAAGATCTTACTTTTAGATGAGCCTTCTGCCAATCTTGATCCAGAGGCTAGAAAGGTGTTTTTCGGATTTCTTAAAGATTTTAATAAGGATTCTTTAATGATACTTAGTAGTCACAGAATTAGTGAGATATCCAAATTAATAACAAGAGAAATTGAAATGGATTTAGGTAAAATAGTAATAGATAGAAAAATAACTCAGAATATAGAAAAATAACTCAAAACATAAAATTATTATGAAAAAATTAGCAATTGTATTATTATTATTTGTTATTGCTTGTAAACCACCGGCAGATTTTCAACCGAAAGAAATAAACTGGGATAGAGATATTTGTGTGCTATGTTTGATGGGACTAGCAGACCAGGAATATTCAGTTCAACTTATTAATAGTGAGGGAAAGACTGTTTGGTTTGACGATATTGGTTGTTACGTAAATTATAAAGGCTCTGACGATTGGAAGAAATTTGTTAGAGAAGGAGAGTATAAATCGTGGATTGGTGATTGTGAGACTGGAAAGTGGATTGATGCAGAGAAAGCAAATTATCGTTTTGGTGATGATACTCCAATGGGATATGGCTTTGGTGCTTTAACGGAGGCTAATGATTCTACTTTTGATTATAATACTGTTGTTCAGCGTATTAAAGATGGTAAAACTTTGCGTGATAAGTTTATGAAAAAAAAGAAAATGGGTAATATGAAGTGTGGAGATGGTAAATGTGGTGGAATGAACAAAGAAGAAAAAGAATAATATGAAGAAAGGAATGATTAGCCTAGCAACTCTTGAATTGCGACAGAGTTTGCGATCACCAGCTTTCTGGGGATATAGTTTGTTATTTGGTAGTTTTGTTGCTATGATGTTTGCTTTCGGTATTACCGAATCTCAAATTATTGGTTTTGTAGGGCTTAGCAGATTAATGGTAACTTTTATGCAAGTAACGATGGTGATTCTACCAATATATATTCTTATTTCTACAGTTAGGGCTGTGGTTGGTGATAGAGAGTCCAATGTTATGGAATATATACTTTCTCTTCCAATCTCATTTTCTGGATATTATTGGGCAAAGTTCTGGAGTAGATTTATAGAAATATTTATTCCTGTTTTTATTGCTTTACTTGGAGCTGCTATTTGGGGAGCAATCACTAGTATTGATGTTCCTTGGGGTTTATTTGCTTACTATAGTTTGCTGTTAATTGCCATGGTGGTTTGCTTTGTGGGTATTGCGATGTATATCTCTACAAGAGCAAAAACTCAAAATATGGCTGTTAGTACAGTATTTATTCTATGGTTAGTTTTAGTAGCATTTCTCGATCTTATATTAATGGGGCTAATGCTAAAAACTAGAATGGATCCACATGCTATAATATTTGTTGGCATGATAAATCCTTTACAGGTATTCAGAACAGCGACTCTTGCCTTATTTGACCCTAAACTTACTGTAATGGGCCCTGCTTCTTACTATATTCTTGATACTATGTCAAGGCTTTGGTTTATTGTATTTGCAATAGCTTACCCCATTCTTATTGGCATAGGCTCTGCTTTTTTAGGAAGTAGGTACTTCAAACGTAATGATATTATTTAGATTATGATAAAACACTTTATTATTATTATTTTATTAGGCTCATTAGTAATATTGTTTTCTTGTCAACAGCAGGAGAATATATCAGCTCAGTTGTTTCCAAATCCTCCTGATACTAGTAATTTTGGGAAATTTGCAAATAAGCTTACAGCAAATGAAAAAGCTTGGTTAGTTGCCGATACTACATATACTCGAGAAGGAAAATTACGAAAAACAGGAATTCAAGAAGTGCCACAAAATAAAGACGATTTTAGAAATTTTGGTTTCGATGGTGGCTTATTAAATAGAAAGTATATTCGTGATGCAGATTTTAGAGGTGCATATTTTAGATCTGCTAAAGCAATGCATACTGATTTTTCTTATTCTGATTTTCGATGGGCTAATCTAGAATCAGCACGATTTTATGCATCTAAACTTATTGCGTGTAACTTTACTCAAGCAGTAATGTTCTATCTTTTTGCTGATAGTGCAACAATGGACAGTTCATTATTTATAAGTGCCAATATGTTTGGAATGCATGCCAATGATGCTTCAATGCGTTATTGCAATATTTCTAATGCAATGTTGCGAGATGCAGATTTTATTAATACCGACTTTACTGGAAGTATTGCTGTAGAAGCACTTCTAACTCACTCAATTTTTATTGATGCAAAGATGGATTCTATGGATTTAAGCCATGTAGTAGGTTCACACTCTACTTTCAAAGGTGCTTCTTTTGTTAATTCAAGATTGTGGGGTGCTGATTTTAGTGAAACAAATCTTGATAGTGCTAATTTTTATGGGGCTGATTTAAAGGATTGTAACTTTAATGGAGCGAACTTTAGAAATACAAATTTTAAGAATGCTATTAATATCCCTGAGAATGTGAAGTCTGAATTAGTAGATGATAAATTATCAGGCATCTTAGGAAACCAGAAACGATGAATATAAGAATTATTAAACTATTGCTCTTTGTTTTTACAGTTATATTGTTTCAAAGTTGTACTAATTTTACTGAGGAAGTAGAGAAGTCTACATTATTTCCCGATCCTTGCGATACTTCTGGAATGTATTATCTTGCTAACTTCACGAATAAAAATCTTATTAAATCGATAATAAATAAGAAAGAATTACTTCCAAATGGAAAAGAGCGCAATAAAGGCTTAGTTGCCATTCCACAAGATTTTGATGATTTCAGAGGCGAGAATCTCGATGAAATATATTGGAAAGCTGTTCATGTAAAAGGTGGAGATTTTAGAGGAGTAAAATTCCGTGCTGCAAAATGCCAGAATAGTAACTTCTCAGGTTCAGATTTAAGATTTTGCGATATTCGCTGGTCCTATTTTATGAACTCAAATTTAAGTAATTGTGATTGTTCACGTTCAATTATGTTTCGAACTTATGTTACAGAAAGTAATTTGGAGAATTCAGACTTTAGAGGAGCAAATATGTTTGGTGTAAAAGGGCATAGAGCTAATTTCAGAAATTGTGATTTCACTAATGCATTAATGAAAGAATCAGAGTTCCTTGATGCAGATTTTACTGGTAGTAAAGCTGTAAATGTGAGATTTATTATTACTGTACTTACTGGTGCAAAGATGGATTCTACTGATTTATGCTATGCTGATTTTACTGGTGCAGGCCTTGAAGAGGTTACCTTTACTAATGCAAGAATTTATAAAGCTCAGTTTAGAGGTGCACATCTGCAAGGAGCAAGTTTTAGGGGAGCTGATTTGAAAGGTTCTAATTTCTTTGCTGCTGAATTTGTAGATACCGACTTTACTGATGCCAAAAACATTCCTAAAGGAGTGAAAGAGCTTATTGTTGATGGGAAGGCTACAGGTGTTTGTAGTTTGAACACAAATTCAATATAATCTTTATAAGTAAAACTATTAGATATACTATGGAGTTAATATATTCTTCTAATAATTGTCATATATTATATAAAATACTCTAACTTTGTAATATGAATGAGCATTACAAATTTTAATCATATTTTACCCAAAGGGTTATGATCAAAATATTGTTATGCGACTCATATGGCCGTTAAAAATATAAACATATGAAAACAAGTTATTCAAAACTTATAAGTATTGCCATAGTTTTAATTATACTTATGGTAAATTGTAGTGCGCCAGAAAGTAAAGGAAATAAGAGTGTTAAGCCTCAAGTAAGAGAGCAAAATACCGTTGCTGATGTAGCAAAACCCAATTCATTATTTGTAAAGGAATTTGAACTAGGTACTGTTGAAAATAATAGAGAAGGTATTGAGTCTTTTAAACTTGATAATGAAAAGAGCCTAGTTACTTGGTTTTGTGTTACTCACACAGGCTATGTAAAGTTCAAAGGGGGTAAAGTTGAGATGCTTGATAATAAGATTATTAGTGGGGAATTTGAAATAGCCATGGATAGCATTAGAGATACCGATATTGATTATTATTTAATGCGTGTTGTTTTGGAAAATACGCTAAAATCAGATAGTTTTTTCAATGTTAATGCATTTCCAGTCTCTATAATAAAGTTAACACATCTAAAAGAATTGGGTTTAAATGAATATCTTTTGGGAGGAGATTTACAAATAAATGGAATAACCAATAAAATAAGTTTCCGAACTAAAATAATTCAAAATGATACTTCAATTCTTGTACTAACAGATCGCTTTTATATTGACAGAACAAAATGGGGAGTAACAATCTACTCCAGAAATTTTGAACAAACCGATAATAGCTTTTTATTTACCGATTCTGTGAGTATGAAGGTTACGGCATTTTTGAATAGAGGGAATTAAAACTGGAGCAGTATTATTGGTAAATATCTAAATATTGTAACAAGTATACTATAGATGGTGTTAATTCTGGATTATAAGAATACTATTTTATCACATAAAAAGAAGTGGGTTTCTTTAGTAACAAATAATTTAATTATTCTTAGCTTTTTTTGTATTTTCGCATTAGTAAATCAATCTTATAAAATTAATGACAGATCCTGAACCCAGTCAATTTATTATTGCCAATTTATTGAACAGTGCAAACTATAGTTTCTTATCTATATTTATCACATTTTCAATAGAATCAATTATTGCCATTGTTGTTATGGTAATATTACTAATACTTTCGGGGCTTATTTCAGGTTCTGAGATTGCTTTCTTTTCTCTAAATCCAAGCCAAAGGGAAGATATTTTTGAGAATAAAAATAATAATTTTTCCAAAGTAATTCAGCTACTTCAAAATCCTAAAAATCTATTGGCAGGTATACTTATAAGTAATAATTTTATAAATATTGCTATTATTCTTCTTTCTACTTTCTTTATGAAAGAAACATTTGATTTTAGTGAGAATAAAACCATTGGAATTATTATTCAAATAGGAGTTGTAACCTCTTTATTATTGCTATTTGGCGAAATCCTGCCAAAAATATATGCTAAGCAAAAGGCAATGGTTTTCGTAGATTTAATGGCAGATACACTAACAATAATAATAAAGATATTTAAACCATTTATTATTATTCTAAACAAAACTACTAGCATTATTGATAGGCGATTGGCTAAACGAAAAACGCAAGTTAGTATGGAGGATTTATCGGATGCTGTGGATCTTGTGAATGAGCTTGATAATGTGGATGTGGATGCCGAAGACCAGAAAATACTAAAAGGAATAGCCACTTTTGGCGAAACTGATGTAAAGGAAATTATGAAGGCAAGGGTAGATGTTTTTGCCATTGAGGTGGACACGTCGTTTGCTGAAGTCCTTAATAATATTCGTGATTGGGGTTATTCTCGAATTCCTGTTTATGAAGATAGCCTTGATAATATTGTTGGAATTCTTTATGTAAAAGATTTGCTAGATTATCTTGATAAAGAGAATTATGAGTGGAATAAGATTCTAAGGCCAGCAGTATTTGTGCCAGAGGGCAAAAAAATTAATGATCTTTTGCAAGAGTTTAGGGCTAAGAAAATCCATATTGCTATTGTGGCTGATGAGTATGGCGGCACTTCAGGAATAGTAACTTTTGAAGATGTAATAGAGGAGATTGTTGGAGAGATTAGCGATGAGTTTGATAAAGACACCGAGGATGAGCATTTTGTTATTATTGATGATAATATTTGGGAATTTGAGGCCAAAGTAAGTATACTAGATTTTTGTAAGGTAGTAGATATTGATAATGAAGAACTGGATGAACTGAAAGGGGAATCTGAATCTTTGGCAGGCCTTGTACTTGAAGTTAAAAGTGATTTCCCGAAGTTAAATGAAAAAATAGTTATTCTTAATTTTGAATTTCAGATTATTGAAATGGATAAAAGGAAGATTATTAAAATTAGAATCAGTAAATTATCGTAATATGTTTTATATAAATAGTAAGCTTAGTTTTGTGTTTGCCATAGCTATTTTTGTGCTTTTTGCAACTTCTTGCAATGATGAAGAAACGCCAAAACCTCGAGCTTATTTTCGTATTGATATTCCGGAGCACAATTTTATTCATTATGATAGCAATAGTCCATTTTCTTTCGATTATGCTGATTATGCAGTAGTTTCTAATGCTAATAATGCTGATCATCCTTATTGGTTATTTCTAGATTACCCAAAGTTTAATGCACGTATATACTTATCTTATAGTGATATACAGGGTAATGTTTCGCAAATGCTTAATGATGCTCACGATTTGGCTTTTAAGCATATAGCAGTGGCTAATGATATTCAGCAAAAGCTAATTTTAATACCAGAAAATAAAGTTTATGGATTGTATTATAGCATAAAGGGGGCAAAAGTTGCAAGTCCTATAAATTTTTATGTTACCGATAGTGTTTCACATTTTGTAAGGGGTGCCTTATACTTTAATTTTGCACCTCAAAATGATTCTTTGGCGCCAGTAATTAATGGTATTGAAAAAGACATATGGCAATTGGTGGAGAGTTTGAAATGGCAGGAGGTAGGTGATGAGTAATATTAAAGAGGCTGCCAAGATTATTACTAATGCCAAGAATTTGGTTGCATTTACCGGTGCAGGAATTTCTGTAGAAAGTGGAATTCCTCCATTTCGCGGTGTAGATGGACTTTGGGCAAAATATGATCCAATGATTTTGGATTTAGATTTTTATAAAAGAAGTCCTGATAAATCCTGGCCTATTATAAAGGAGTTATTCTTTGATTTTTTTGGTAATGCAAAGCCCAATGCTGCACATTATGGACTTGCCAAATTAGAGCAAATGGGGATTTTGAAGTCTATAATTACCCAGAATATTGACAACCTTCATCAGGAAGCAGGAAATAAAGAAGTCTATGAATATCATGGAAATTCGGTGCAGTTTGTTTGTACTAAATGTGGGGCTATGCATAAACGCAATGATTTGGAACTTACAAATGATTATCCATTATGTAGCAAATGTGGTGGTTTACTAAAACCAGATTTCATTTTCTTTGGAGAGGGAATTCCTGAAGATGCAATGAGCAAATCTCTGTTGGCAGCACAAACTGCTGATATATTTCTTATTATTGGAACTACTGGCGAAATAATGCCTGCAAGCCAAATTCCATATCTTGCAAAACAGAATAATGCTACAATTATCGAAATAAACATAGAGAAATCAAAATTCACCGATGCTATTACCGATATATTCATTCAAGAAAAAGCCACTAAGGCAATGAATGAGATAATTGTTAATGTTTAATTGTTAATTAGGGCAATAATACATTATATATTTAATAATTTAATATTTTAACATTTAACCAATGTCTGAATTTACGAACCATAACGATACAAAGATTAGTAAGCTATTGGAGCTTTCGGAAATCATAATTAATAAGAATAGGCCAGCAGAATATGTAAAGGCAAATATGGATATGATAGAGGCAATAATGCC
>JAOZSY010000034.1:0-6857 GCA_029939445.1 Bacteroidales bacterium | reverse complement strand
GCTAATGAATTTGATTTAAAAGAATTTAATGTTGTTTCTAGCAAAATGTATTTCGACCTGGGAGCAATAGTCTTCCGTGATAATAAGGTTCTGTTTCCACAAATGCTAATTACTATTCCTAAAAAGGATATGGAGTCTATTTTAGTGGCCAGCGATGATTTAGAATTTCCGTTTTTCAAGCCAGAGGTTGTAAAAAGTGATGATATTAATAATCAAGAATTTTTTAAAAATGGAAATGTAAATCTTGGAACAGGAGCTATGAGCCCTGAGCAGATAAGTATGGTTTTTAATCACTTACCTGTTGATATTACTTATGTTGATGAGAATAATACTGTAAAATACTTTTCCACACCTAATCATAGGATTTTTCCACGAACCACTGCTATTATTGGTCGTCAGGTAAGCAATTGCCACCCGCCAGAGAGTGTTCATGTTGTAGAAAATATTGTAGATGCTTTTCGTGAAGGGAAGAAAGATGAAGCCTCGTTTTGGATTCATATGGGGCCAAAATTTGTATTAATAAGATATTTTGCTGTTCGCGATGCAGATGGTAATTTTAGAGGCACATTGGAAGTTTCTCAAGAGATTAGCGAAATTCAAGAGTTAAAAGGAGATAAGAGGTTGCTTGAGTGGGAGTAGTGGGTAATTATTAATGTTTAATTATTTAATGGTTCAATTATTTAATGGTTTAATGGTATAATGGTACAATGATACAATAATATAATGGTACAATGGTACAATGGTACAATGATATAATGGTTTAATTATGTAATTTCAACATTAGTACATTGTATAATTAATTCATTGTATAATTATTATATTGTATAGTTATCAATGATGTAGTTTCCCGATTATCGAATACCGAATACTGATTACCATTAAAAAGCACTTATGTGACCTTATGTGTCTAATGTGTTTCTTTTGAAGGTGTCTAATGTGTTTCTTTTTAAAGTGTTTCTTTTTGTAGTTTTAAAAATAGTTAGTAGATGAAAAAGTATGATTATATAATTGTAGGAAGTGGTTTTGGAGGCTCTGTTTCGGCTTTAAGATTGGCTGAAAAAGGATATTCTGTTTTAGTTATTGAAAAGGGTAAATGGTATTCTAAGGATGATTTTCCAAAAACAAATTGGAATCTAAGAAAGTGGTTGTGGTTGCCTTCGATGCGGTTTTATGGCATTATGAAAATGACTTTTTATAATCATATTGCTATACTTAGCGGCACTGGAGTGGGTGGTGGTTCACTGGTTTATGCCAATACGCTTCCAAAACCTCATTCGAATTTTTATAAAAATGGAAGTTGGGCTGAGCTTGCTGATTGGGAGAGTGAGCTTTCTCCTTATTACGAAAAAGCAAAGCAGATGCTTGGTGCAGTGCTTAATCCTAAATTGGAAACAGGAGATGGTATTCTGAAAGATTTGGCAATAAGTCGTAATCAAGAATCAGATTTTTCTCTTACCGATGTAGGTGTTTTCTTTGGAGAGTCAGAAGACGAGGTAGATGATCCATTTTTTAATAATAAAGGCCCAAAGCGTAGCGGTTGTACTTATTGTGGGGCTTGTATGACAGGTTGTATGCATAATGCTAAAAATAGTTTGGATAAAAACTATTTATACTTGGCACAGCAGCTTGGCGTTGAAATACTTTCGGAGCAGGAGGTTTATGATGTAATTGCAAAAGGTGAAGGAAAAGGAAATGAGGGTTATTTTGTAAAAAGTAAAAGTTCTACCAAATTTTTTAAGAAGAAACTTGAATTTGAAGCTAATAATATAATATTCTCAGGAGGAGTTTTGGGAACAATGAATTTGCTTTTAAAACTAAAAGAGAAAAGCCTTCCTAACTTGAGTAATGAGCTAGGTAATAGTATTTTAACAAATAATGAATCGCTAATATTTAGCGTTACCAACGATACCAAGCGCGATTTGAGTAAAGGTGTTGCCATTGGCTCGATATTGAATATTGATGAAAAAACTCACTTAGAAGTTGTTCGTTATGGAGAGGGCTCTGGTTTTTGGCGATTAGGAATGTTGCCAATAGCTCGTGGAAGTAATATTGGAAGTCGCTTTATTAGTGTTATTTCCACTTTTATTAAAAACCCCATTAAATACTTTAAACTTGCTTTTACTAGAGATTTTGCAAAGCAATCGATAGTCCTGTTATTTATGCAGCAAATAGATACAAGTTTGCAGCTGAAGAAAGGTCTATTTAGATTAAAGACTAAACTTAGTAGTGGCCCACGTCCTAGTGCTCAAATACCTTTGGCTTTTGAGTTGGCGGAGCAGTATAGTAAGCTAAATAATGGAAAACCAATGGTGCTACTTACCGAAACTGTTTTAAACATTCCATCTACAGCGCATATTCTTGGTGGAGCAGTAATGGGTAGTTCTGCAGAAAATGGCGTTATAGATAAAAATAATAAGGTGTTTGGATATGAAAATATGATGATCTGCGATGGGTCTATGATTTCTAGTAATCCTGGAGTAAATCCCTCATTGAGTATTACTGCTATTACCGAAAGAGCTATGGATAGGATAGGGGTGAAAGTGTCTTAATTATTTAATGATATAATGATATAATGGTTCAATGGTGTAATTATTTAATGATATAATGGTTTAATTATGTAATTTCAACATAAACACATTGTATAATTATTTAATGGTTCAATGATACAATGATACAATGATACAATGGTTCAATGATATAAGTATTTATTGGTTTAAACGTTTAAATATTAGTACATTGTGTAATTAATTCATTGTATAATTATTTTTAGTTATCAATGATGTAGTTTACCAATTACCATTAAAAAGTACTTATGTGACCTTATGTGTCTTATGTGTTTCTTTTAAAAGTGTATTTATGTGGTTATTTTACACTAAGCTAAAATCCAAATACCACAGGTAGCCAGTAATATGTTACTAAACTAATAATAAGTATTGCAATAAAGTTTACAATAACTCCAGTTTTCATCATATCAATAATGCGAATACGGTTAGAGCTAAAGATAATTGCATTTGGAGGTGTTGCAACCGGAAGCATAAATGCCATTGATGCAGCTATTGTAGCAGGCACCATTAATAATAGTGGGTGAACATTGCTACTTATTGCCAATGATGCAAGTATGGGAAGCAGAATTGTTGTTGATGCAGAATTGGAGCTTAGTTCAGTGAGGAAAACCATAATTGTGGTAGCCGTAATTATTAATACCAATGGGTGTAATTGACTAGCAGCACTCATGCTCTCGCCAATAAACTCGGATAAGCCAGAAGTTTTAAAGCCCTGAGCTAGAGCAAAACCACCACCAAAAAGAAGTATTATATTCCATGGGAGTTCTTTCATTTGATCCCAGTTGATTAAGGTAGATTGTTCCTTGCTCTTTGTTCTAATTAAGAATAAACTTATGCCAATGAAAATAGCTACAGTGCCGTCGTTTAGGTATTTAGGATAAGGAAATAGACTCGCCCAACCAGCAAAATGAAAATTTCCGATATTCAAAGGAGAGCGTAACATCCATAATAATGCTGCAATAATGAAAATAAATAACATCCATTTCTCTTCATAAGTTGCTTTCCCTAATTTTTTATATTCTTCAGAAAAACTTACAGAATTGCTTGTTGATCCCCATTCTTTGCTTTGCTTGTGAGCAAAAGAAAAATAGAGTAATATATAAATTAAAACAAACATTATTATACTTACTGGTAAAGCAAAAAGCATCCATTGCGAAAAACTAATCTCAGCTGCCTGAGGGAAATTTATTGCATAAATTCTTACAAAAATAGGATTTGGTGGAGTGCCAATTAATGTAGCAACTCCTCCAATAGAAGATGAATAAGCCACGCCCAGAAGCAAGCCTATGGAGTATTTCCTGACCTTTGATTTATCGTACATATCTTCCAAGCTTGATACTACAGAAAGTAGTATAGGAAGCATCATCATGGTTGTGGCAGTATTTGATATCCACATGGATAAAAAGGCAGTAGCTATCATAAAACCCAAGAGTATTTTTGCAGGGCTAGTGCCTGTTACCATAAGTATTTTTATAGCTATTCGTTTATGAAGTTGCCATTTTTGCATGGCAAGAGCAAGCATAAAGCCTCCAATAAATAGGAAAATAATATGATTATAATATGTTGAAGAAACATCTTTGCCATCCATTATACCTAGAGTAGGAAATAATATAATTGGAAGAAGGGCGGTTACCGCAAGTGGGATTTTTTCTGTTGCCCACCAAACGGCCATAAGTAGAGCTATAGCAAATAGCGAATTTGCCTCAAAACTTGTATTTAATGGCGTGGTAGCTATTATTACTATAGATATTATCGGAGTAATATAAAATATTATGTTGCGTATTGAAAACCTTGTCTGTGACATTCGTTAAATTTAAAAAGTAAAAGTAGTAAATTATTCTTTAGTAATGATTAAACTATTGGAGATTATCATGGCAAAAGGATTTATTTCTAGTATCTTACCCTTTGATGAAAGTTATTTATTACTGTTCAATGTGATATTGTGGTAAAAAAGACTACCGTCTGGATGACCAAATTTTAGAATAAAAAACACCAATAGTTAGGCAAATAAGCGTGTAATAAAAGTATAATGATTATATTGAGTAATTTGATTTTTAAATGAGTTCAAGCTACAATTAAATATTATTGTTTTTTTTCGTACTTTTGTTAGGGTGTTTTGTTAAATTATGCGTCTTATAAGTGGGAGTTTAGTGTCTATGTATTAGTGCATATTAATTAACAAATCATAGACTATTCTAATCGCCTCATAATCAATGTCTATACATAGATAAGCAGATCTTGAAAAGGAGAAAATAAAGGGCTGGATTATTAAATGAAGAGATCATTATATTATTTGGATATTTTTTATACAATGAATATTGATAAAACCTATTAAATTTTGAATATAAAGCAACTAATAATATATGGGTTAGTATTAGTTTTTAGTACAAATCTAAAAGCTCAATTATCAGATGATTATAGGTTGAAGGTGGCACAAAACTATCTTCAATTTAGTTTCAATGAAGAAATATGCTTGAGCAAATTGAATCCAAATGCTACTCCAATTGTAAACTCCAACGATACTATTGCTTATGTATATTCTTTAAAGCCCAAGGGTTTTATTATAATGTCGGCAAGTGAGTTAATTAGTCCGATAATAGCTTTTTCTACAGAAGCAAATTTTGATTTTAATAATCATAAGGATAATATTTTATTGCAAATGCTTCATAGGGATTTGACTCAGCAATTGCTTTTTCTACACTCCATTAATGCCGATGCAAAACAAAAAGTTGATGAAAATAGGGCAGAGTGGAATTTATTAGCCAATAAAAATAATAGTTCAAAATCATATACTACACAATATGGACCATTTCTTTCGTCAATTTGGGGAGGAGTAAATTGTGTTGATGCTCATTCAAAACCCATTATTGTTGGAAATTATTATACTCCGAGTCATTATTCGCCAGGATGTGTAGCTACAGCTACGGCTATTATTATGCAATATTATAAATGGCCATTGCAAGGTGTTGGTAATCATACTGATTATGATAATTCGGGAAGTAGTACTGGTGCTTATTATGCAAATTTTGCAGCAAAAAAATATGATTGGTCATTAATGCTTGATAGGTATTATTCAAAACCTTCAGAAGTTGTTGAAAGAAAAGAAATGGGTATGTTATCATATCATTGTGCTATTGCAGTTGATATGAATTTTGAATATGGAGGGTCATCATCAAATGTAAATAGAGTGCCATCAGCATTGGAAAACTATTTCCGTTATTCTTCACATTATGAAAATTCTTCATGGTATAGTTTCTGGCCTAGATTGAGAGCTAATATACGTAATAGCCAACCTGTTTCTATTGCTATTTCTAAAACTAATGGCGAAGGGCATGCCTTAGTATGCGATGGATATGGTTATGATGTTGGTCAAGCAAAGTATTATCATTTACAGTTTGGTTGGTGGGGTTCTTATAATGGTTGGTATAATATTCAAGGAAGTTGGAATGGAAGTGGTTATACAATTATTGATGGAGCAGTATTCGATATACTACCTGACCCAGCAGTAGGTGATCCTATTTTTGGGGATAATAATTTTGACCTTACAGTTCCTATTATTGTTAGTGATAGCTTACATTGGGAATCTTTTAAAATATGGGAGAATTATAATGGTGGAAGTTATCAGCTAGTGGAGAGCTCATTTAATGGACTAAGCTATAAACCAAACATTACAAAAAGTGGAAACTATAAATATAAAGTTCAAGCTAAAGTAAATGGTGCATATTATGCCAATAGCACTTCTTTGGTTCAGGAGGTATTAGTAAAACGTAAGGATAGCGCCTTAGTTAGTTTATCTTTTGATGGCGACGATTCATTTTTTGTAAAGGATAATGCTTTTGATGACCTCGATATTTCTGATAATTATACTATCGAAACATGGGTGAATATAAAAGAGCTTAACTCAAATTCAGACTGGGATATTATAATGGATAGACGGACAGTTTTTTCATTATATCTTATTGAAGATGATGATGCAGATTACGCTATTCGTTTTGTTAGCCGTGATGGTAGCGATAATTTGGTAGCTTCGGTGCGCTCTGATAGCTCGGAAGTGAATCTGAATTTTGATGAATGGGTTCATGTTGCTGTTTCCAGAAAAGATAGTATTACCTCATTATTCCTTAATGGAAAAGAGGTTGATTCTAGTTTAGATACTAATTTCAGTCTTCGATATTCGATATATGCATTGAATTTTGGTTCACGCTATTGGGGTAGTTATAGTCGGTATTTAGTAGGGGACTTGGATGAGATTCGTATTTCGGATTCAGCACGTTATACTCATAATGAAGATTT
>JAOZSY010000209.1 GCA_029939445.1 Bacteroidales bacterium | reverse complement strand
ATATTTAGAATAACGTAAGCCCAAAGGGCTGATATTATTATAAATATAGATAAATTACTTATAAAACCCCGAAGGGGTGGCATTATCAATGTGTAAAATGTAATACCAGGTCTAATGGCCAAAAAGAAGGCTATAAAGTTTATTAACCCTTATAATTACTAGTTTTGCAGTAAATCAAAGGTTATGTATAAAAAAACTATTTCTTGGTACATTGACAACTATACTTTTAAGTAAGACAGAATACAATGCTTAAGATAAATTTTATCACTCTAAATCCTGTATTGCCTATTATTCTAGAATTATTTTCTTAGTAGCTAGTTGTTTTTCGTTATCAAATAAACGTAAAACATATACACCTTTGTTTAAATCAGAAATATCAACTAATTGAGGATTTGTATTTGATGGAGAAATATCTTTTATTTTCCTTCCCATTAAATCAAAGATAACAATCTCAGTAATACTAACTTTACTATCATTATCTATTGAAATACTCTTTTGAGAAGGATTAGGATAAATGTTTATATTTGCCTTATTATCAATGTCTTTAAAGCCAACATTTCCCGAATACTCAACTACATAATACAATGTGTTGGTATGTTTTACATCATTCCATTGCCCCGCAACACCTAATGGCCATCCATTTAAGGATAAACCCAGCGCATCTTGTCCAGAATAATCATCAGGCTCATTTCCCCAATTATTATATAAACCACCAACTGAGCTTCCACTAGATGTTCCCTGCCAAAACTGAGTGCTAGTATTATCATTATTTCCATCCCAAACCCAAGCACCTTCTGTAAGCATATCATTACCACCAATCCATACATAAGAGCCACCACCACCATCAGGAGCAACAGTACTATTAAGGTTTATTCCAGCATTTGTGCTCAGTTCATTATATATAGCATCCTGCTCCGCTACATCATTTATCTCAGCTAGCCAACCACCTCTTTCAACAGCACAAGCAGCAGCATCTACCCAGCTTCTATTTTCCTTAATAATTTCATAAGAATTTCCGTTATAAATAAAGGAATAAATATTGGATGCGTTTGCACATTGAGCATTTACATTGCTATAATTAGCAACAAAAATAAAACTGACAATAAATAAAAGTGCTTTTTTCATAATTAATTCGGATAATATTGTTTAAATCAATTGTCAAAAATAGCATTTTTCAATTACATATACGCTATTTATTATAGTACATTTTTATAATATTAATCAGAATACATGAATCACTTTACTATAAGCCCAAATAATCAATGAAAATTCTAAATGATTCTAAAAACACATTTATATTTTCTGTCTAAAAGCATAATTCTTTTCATGAAATTTTCATAAAAAAGACCTATTTTTGTATGTATTAATAAATCAAAAAACATTAAAGATGAAGAAAATAATTTTTACAGAAAACGCACCAGCAGCTATTGGACCTTATAGTCAAGCAGTAGAGGCTAATGGAACTCTTTATATTTCGGGACAAGTACCTGTAGACCCTAAAATTGGCAAAGTAGTAGAAGGTGGAATCACTGAACAAACAGAGCAGGTTATGAAAAACATTGAGGCTATTCTAACTGAGGCAGGTTATACTTTTGCTGATGTTATAAAATCGACATGCCTACTTAGCGACATGAGCAACTTTGCTGCTATGAATGATATATATGGAAAGAGATATACTGAAAACCCTCCAGCACGTGCAGCATTTGCTGTTAAAGGATTACCTTTAGGAGTATTAGTAGAGATTGAAACCGTAGCCGTAAAATAGATAATCTATAAAATCCGGATAGAGTTATTTCTTTTCGGATTTTTTGTTCTTATATAACTGCAAAACCTTATTTAAAATGAAAAAGACGTACTTATTACTATTTATAATAGTTGGACTATTTCAACAGACTTCTGCAAAGGAAGGCATGTGGATACCATATTTACTTGAAAAGATAAATGCTAGTGATATGCAAGCTATGGGCATGCGTATTACTGCCGAAGATATTTATAATGTTAACCAACCAAGTCTGAAAGACGCAATAGTTTTCTTTGGAAGAGGTTGTACTGGCGAAATAGTAAGCGACAAAGGTTTATTACTTACCAATCACCACTGCGGTTACGGACAGATACAGAAACATAGTACTATTGACCACGACTATCTAACTGATGGGTTTTGGGCGATGAATATGGCTGAAGAACTAAAAAACCCAAATTTAAGTGCTAGAATTCTAACTTCAATGTCGGATGTTACAGCTGAGGTTCTTGATGGAATTACCGATGCCATGAGTCAAAATGAGCGTAATGATATAATTAGCGAGAATGCTAAAAAAATAATAGAGGACCTAGAACCTACAAAGTTCCATAGAGTTGATGTGCGTGCTTTCTATAATGGCAATCAGTACATCTTAATGGAGTATAATGTATTTTTTGATGTAAGACTAGTTGGCGCACCTCCATCTAATATTGGCAAATTTGGTGGCGACACCGACAACTGGATGTGGCCACGTCATACTGGCGATTTTTCCGTATTCAGGATTTATGCTAATGCTGAAAATAAAGCCTGTGAAATAGCCGATAATAACATCCCTTATAAACCAAAACAACATCTTAAGATTTCTTTGAATGGGTATAAAGAAGGTGACTTTACATTCATATTTGGTTACCCTGGACGTACACAGGAATATATTCCAGCTCGTCAGGTTGAATATATTACTCAAACCATGAATCCTTTTAAGATAGATTTGCGCCGTAAGAAGCTTGATATTATGAGTAATGCAATGAATAATGACAAGAAAATTCGTATTCAATATTCTGCAAAATATGCGGGTGTGGCCAATGGTTGGAAAAAATGGATTGGAGAGAATACTGGAATAAAAGGAAATAATGCTATTGCTGAAAAGCAAGAAATGGAAAGTAGTTTTACAGAATGGGCAAATGATGGCCACAAAGAATATGCTACTGTTATAGAGGAATATAATAAGCTTATTGAAGAAAAAATTCCTTATGAAATGGCGTATACCTATTTTATTGAAGCTGGATATTATCAAGACCTCATAAAATATTCTTATTCATACACAGCATTAATAAATACTGCTGCAGATATGGATGCTACTGACGAAGAGTTTAATCAAAAGTTGCAAGCATTTATTTCTAGTACTGACCGATTTTATAAGGACTTTAATATCGATGTTGATTTAGCAATATTTAAAGAAACAGTTCGTGCTTTTCATTCATTTCCTTACGAAGGCATTTCTACTCCTAAGTTTGTAGAAACTATTAACACTAAGTATAATGGCAATACTGATAAATATGCTGAGTATGTATATTCTAAAAGTGTATTTACTTCCAAAGAAAAGTTAGTGAAATATTTGAACAAAACAAATAGAAAGAAGATTAGCAAACTAAGCAAAGACCCTATGTATAATCATTCTTTTGATGCTTATGCTACTTATATAAATAATATAAGCCCAGTACTAAGCTCTTTCACAAATAAAACTGACAGTCTGCAACGTATTTATATGAAAGGACTTATTGAGTTTAATAGTGATAAAACACTAGCTGCCGATGCAAACTCAACATTAAGAATTGCTTATGGCAAAGTACAAGCTTTTAACCCAAGAGATGCTGTAAAGTATAATTACTTTACTACTCTTAAAGGCATAATGCAGAAAGAGGATCCTGATATTTATGACTACGTTGTTATGCCAAAACTAAAGGCGCTTTATAATGAGCGTGATTTTGGCAAATATGGCGACACCGATGGTAGTATGCATGTTTGTTTTATTGCTTCCAACCATACCACTGGAGGTAATTCTGGAAGCCCTGCGCTAAATGCTAATGGCGATCTTATTGGAATTAACTTTGATAGAAACTGGGAAGGGACTATGAGTGATTTGAATTATGACATTAGCCGTTGTAGAAATATAATGCTAGATATTAGGTATTGCTTATTTATTATTGATAAGTATGCTGGAGCAGGTCATTTGGTTGAAGAAATGACTTTTGTAGAGTAAACACTCTAAAAACACCTAAGTAAAGGCTGCTATTTTATAAATTGCAGCCTTTTTCTATTTAATAATTTTAAGTCTAAATTCCTTACCCTTTATTCTTAACGAAAGGAGGTAAATACCTACATCTAAATCGCTAATATCGAATGTGCCCTTATGAGTATTAATGGAATTATATTCTTTAATAATCCTACCATCAATAGAGTAAAGAATAATATCCTGTGCATGAGTTTTAGTCTCAAATTTTAATATAAAATAATCTTCTGCTGGATTTGGGAATACGCTAATTCCATTTGCCTCAATTAATTCCATACTGCTAATGATAATTGTAAGGCTAGTATCCGTTACATTTTCCATATCACACTTATTAGCACTTAAAGAGATTGTATATGTTTGTGAATTGCTATATTTATGCATTGGTTCAAATAAGGTTGAAGTCGTACCATCGCCAAAACTCCATAAGTATGAATCAGAGTATTTGCTATTATTTGCAGTAAATATACTATCCCCAATATTAGTAACAACAAAATCTGCTTGTGGGTTAAACTTATTAATATTCCATTTTGAAAGACTATCATAGACAACAATTTTTGCTGCATTACGAATATTGTCGGCATCCATATGATTCAAGCCATAATCGTTAGTAATAAGCAATGGCGATTTCTGAAATATCATAGTATAGAAAGTACAAGCTG
>JAOZSY010000208.1 GCA_029939445.1 Bacteroidales bacterium | reverse complement strand
AATTAATATTGATAAAGCAGATAGTACAAACGTTTTTAGGGGAACAATTTATTGGATAAGTAGTAAAGCAGAATTTACTCCTAAGCAAATACAAACAAAAGAAGAGCGTAGAAATCTTGTTTATTCAATTAAAATAAAAGTTCCAAATACCGATGGTAGCCTGAAGATTGGAATGCCTGCTGATGTAAATTTCTAGAACCTTAATTTTTTTATTATGATTAATATAAAAAATATAAAGAAATCTTACGGAGATATTACCGCTGTTGACGATATTACTATTCATGTGCGCAAAGGGCAGCTGTTTGGTCTTATTGGCCCTGATGGTGCAGGTAAAACCTCGCTCTTTAGAATGCTTACGTCGCTTCTAATTCCTGATGAAGGTAGTGCCGTAATAATGGGTTATGATACAGTAAAAGATTATCGAAAGGTGCGTAATATCCTTGGATATATGCCTGAACGCTTTTCTTTATATATGGACTTAAGTGTGGAAGAAAATCTTAATTTTTTTGCCACAGTCTTTAATACTACCATCGAAGAAAATTACCATCTTATAAAAGATATTTATAAAGTTTTAGAGCCTTTTAAAGATCGTAGAGCAGGGGATTTATCTGGTGGAATGAAGCAGAAGTTAGCTCTTTGCTGCGCTCTAATTCATAAACCAGAGGTACTTTTGCTCGACGAACCTACCACTGGCGTTGATCCTGTTTCTAGAAAAGAATTTTGGGAAATGCTAAAGAGCTTGCAAACCAAAGGTTTTACGACTTTTGTTTCTACACCATTTTTAGATGACGCCGAGCTTTGTGATGAGGTAGCACTTATACAAGATGGTAAAATACTTGATATGGATAGTCCTCAGAATATTGCCAAGAAATATCCTCATAAATTATGGTCCATATCGGCAAGTAATAATTATAAACTACTCAGAGCTATAGGTAATTATGAGAAAAAGAAATCTGCTTTTGCTTTCGGTAATTCTGTGCATTTGGCTACCGCTAATGAAGTAGAAATAGAAGAAATTCAAAACTATTTGAAATCAATTATAGACTATGATTTTGAAATAAAACCTATAGAGCCAAATATTGAAGATGCTTTTATGGAATTAATGAAGGAAGAATAATGGAAAAAGAAACTGTTATAGAGGTTAAAAACCTCACCAAAGCTTATGGTGCGTTTAAGGCTGTTAATGATATTAGCTTTGAGGTTTATAAAGGGGAGATATTTGGCTTTCTTGGAGCTAATGGTGCCGGTAAAACCACTGCCATTAAAATGCTTACAGGTATTATTACTTCTACAAGTGGTGATGGTAGTGTTGCTGGATATAATATTAATAAGCAACGCGACAAACTTAAAGAGAATATTGGGTATATGAGTCAGAAATTCTCACTTTATGAAGATCTAACTCTTATGGAAAATGTGGAATTCTATGGTGGAATTTATGGTCTTAGCAAAAAGCAGATTATAGACAAAGCTACTCTTATGCTCGATAGACTACATATGAATCATATTAAGGATACCCTTATTTCTGATATCCCGCTTGGCTGGAAACAGAAAATAGCCTTCTCAGTCGCAATTATTCATGATCCTAAAATTGTATTCCTTGATGAGCCTACAAGTGGTGTTGATCCTATTACTAGACGTCAATTTTGGGACTTAATTTATCAAGCTGTGGAAGATGGAATTACGGTATTTGTTACCACTCACTATATGGATGAAGCAGAATATTGCGATAGAATTTCTATGATGGTAGATGGTGAAATTTACGCTATTGGTAGTTTACAATATTTATTAAATAAGTATGATAGTAAAACAATGGATGAAGTATTTATTAAAATAGCAAGAGGTTAAAAGAATAGGAATATGAAACGAACATGACAAATTTTAATCTTAATCCCGATAGCTATCGGGGGACCCACAGGGCATGATTAAAATTTTGTTATGTGACTCCACCTGCCTGCGGTAGGCAGGTATCACCGAATTAATAAATTTTAAACATATGAAACGAACATGACAAATTTTAATCTTATTTTGACCCACAGGGCAATGATTAAAATATTGTTATGTGACTCATATGGCCGTTAAAGATATAAAAATATGAAAACATTTTTCGCATTTGTAAATAAGGAATTTAAACATATTTTTAGGGATAGACGTACTCTAATTATATTATTTGGAATGCCAATAGTATTGGTAGTATTATTTGGGTTTGCAATTACTACAGAAATAAATAATGCTAAAATCCAAGTTGTAGATTTGGCTAATGATGTATATTCTACAAAACTTATTAATAAAATTAAAGCTTCTGGATATTTTTCTGTTAAAGAAGACACTAAGAATATTAATGATATTGAAAGAATTTTTCAGGATGGTAAAGTGAAGCTCGCTGTTGTAATTCCACAGAGTTTTAGCAAGGATTTAATAAATACTAATTATGCACAAATTCAGATAATTACTGATGCTACTGATCCCAATACATCAAATATTATTACGAGCTATCTTTCTGCTGTTTTTAAACAATTTGAGATGGAAGAAGGATATACATTAAGTACTAATCTGGAAATAAATACCCGAATGAAGTATAACCCTTTGAATAAGAGTGTTTATATGTTTGTACCAGGTGTTATGACTATTATATTAATGCTTGTATCAGCAATGATGACTTCGATTACTGTTGCTCGTGAAAAAGAGTTGGGAACAATGGAAATCCTACTTGTTTCACCTTTAAAACCAAGTATAATTATCCTTGGAAAAATAGTTCCTTATCTAGTGCTTTCTCTTATAAATGCAATGACAATTCTGCTCTTAGGTTTATTTGTGTTTGATATGCCTATGCTTGGTAGTTATTTATTGCTATTTACCGAAATTTTTATTTTTGTACTAGCATCACTAATTCTAGGATTATTAATATCTACTGTTTCCAATTCCCAGCAAACAGCTATGCTACTGTCTTTAATGGGCTTAATGCTACCAACAATTCTACTATCGGGTTTTATATTTCCCATATCAAGTATGCCAAAGATTCTGCAATATACTAGTGATATTATTCCAGCAAAATGGTTTATTATTATTATAAAATCGGTTATGCTTAAGGGTGTAGGAATCACTTATATTTGGAAAGAAACATTAATATTAATAGGGATTGCAATTTTCTTATTAGTGTTGACAATTAAGAAATTTAAGGTAAGATTAGAGTAGGGTATGGAGGAGTGAGTAGATTTAAGATTAACGATTTAAGATGTTTTCGTTTAATTGAGAACTATATATTGAGTATCAAAAAATGTACTACCAACTGAAGACCGATACCAAGAGACTGCCAACTGCCGACTGAAGACTGCCGACTATAAACCGATCATAAGATTTAAAATATGAATAAAATATTAGTAATAGTACGTAAAGAATTCAGGCAGATTTTTAGGAATAAAATGATGAAACCTATCTTATTTGTAATGCCTATTGTTCAACTTGCAGTATTAGCATATACAGCAGATTTTACGGTAAAGAATATAAATATATTTATTCAAGATCAGGATAAATCTACTATCTCTCAAGGATTAATTAATAAAATTGATGCATCTGATAACTTTGTGTTAACTCAGGTTTCGTATTCCGATTTTGATGGAATTGAAGCTATGCAATCCAATAATGTGGATGTGATTTTAAGTATTCCACAAAATTTTTCTAAAGATATGAATACTAATTCTCATACAATAGTTTCAATTACAGCAGATGCTATAAATGGTACTAAAGCAGGAATTAGTATTAATTATTTACAGAATATTATTTCCGATTATATAAAGGAGTATGCTGCTCAAAAGGGCATGGTCAATACCAAAGCTGGGATTGAAATTGTTAAAAGAGACTGGTTTAACCCAATGCTAAACTATAAATACTTTATGGTGCCAGGTATTCTTGTGCTTTTGGTAACTATGATTGCTCTTTTCTTATCAGGAATGAATATTGTCCGTGAGAAGGAAATTGGAACCATAGAGCAGCTAAATGTTACTCCTATTAAGAAATACCAATTTATAATAGGAAAATTATTACCATTTTTAATTATTGGTTTAATAGAGTTTACTATAGGAATTGGCGTTGCATTATTATGGTTTAAAGTTCCTTTTGTAGGCAGTGTTTTGCTTATGTATTTATTTACAACAGTGTATTTAGTTCTTATTTTGGGAATGGGAATGTTAATCTCCACAATAACTGATACTCAACAACAAGCATTGTTTTTATCATGGTTTTTTTCGGTAATATTTATACTTATGTCGGGCTTATTTACTCCTGTAGAGAGTATGCCAATATGGGCTCAAAAGATTACTCTTTTTAATCCAATAATGTATTATACTGAAGTTATAAGGCTTGTAATGCTAAAAGGCAGCACGTTTTCTAGTATCTCTTTCCACTTTATAGTAATAAGTAGCTCGGCAGTTGTAATAAATATCCTTGCAATGCTTAATTATAGAAAAACCACATAATAAATCATTCACCTTATGTGGTGAAATTAATTTACTTCTACTTTTTATAAATCCTTCTTAACCATATTGGTAATACAATACTTCCAATTAGTAAGTAAGAGTAATAGCTGAGTAATCTCCAACCAAGTGCTATCTCATGAGAGTAGGGGTTCATAAACTCGCCTAGGAATTTTGGAAGCATAAATTCCGCTACGCCACTGCCGCCTGGAGTAGGGCTTATTAATAATATTACCCACATTATAAGTT
>JAOZSY010000207.1:3023-4732 GCA_029939445.1 Bacteroidales bacterium | reverse complement strand
CAAAACCCTGCGTCTGCTCTTAGGACTGATTATTTATATTACATAATTTAATATTGAGACGCAGATTACGCAGATTTATTATGATAAAAAAATATTTCAGCCTGCCTACCGGCAAGGCCGGCTAGGCTGAAATATATCATATAAAATCATAAGAATCAGCGTCTAGAAAAATAATTATATCTAGTGTTATATCATAAAGTTTTAACGAATAAACAAATAAGCGAATAAACAAATAACAAAATAACCAAATAAACAAAACCCTGCGTCTGCTCCTAGGGCAATAATATTAAACTAATAATGTATGTATGTTAATACTATATTTGCCGAAATTTGAAAGAAAGATGATAATATATTTTATAGGATACATTGCGGCAGGAAAGAATAAATGGGGCAAAAAATTAGCAGAAGAATTAAATTATGATTTTGTGGATACTCGCGACATAATGGAGCAGAAGTCGGGGATAACCTTTGGTATGCTGCTACAGAATAAGGACTTATTTATAAAATTGGAACAGGAAGCGTTGGCAGAGGTTTCCGTTTTAAAGAATACCGTTGTTGCTACTAGCGAACTGCTACCTTGCCGAGCAAACAATATGGAAGTACTAAACAAAACTGGTATTACCTTTTATTTAAGGGCTGGTCTTGGCTGTATAATGATGCGTATTGCTAAACGTACTCAGGAGATACCTTTCTTAGTGGGTATGGATCACGATTTTATTCCTGATTTTATAAAAATGGAAATGGATAATAGAAAACCATTTTATGATCAAGCAAATATTAATTCTCTGGCTAGAGAACTAAATATGGAGAAACTAAAGGGTTTATTATCTGAAAAAGGTGTTGACTTTGGAAATTAGCAAGTGCAAAAAAAATCTCAACACAAAAGGCTCAAGAATTAATTTTTGAGCCTTTTGTGTTAAATGTATTTTACATAATAAGGCCTAAGTTGTAAAATACATCTTACACTTTAATAATATTCGTATTGCATAAGCCTAAGCTGATATACACTTATGACTAGGAGCAGATTTTAATAATCATATAGTATAAAAATTGTATATACTAATAATCTAAATCCATATATTTGCATATACTAATAATATAATACTTTATTGAACCTATGACATTTTCAAAATCAAACACTAAGGATTTACCTTCCATAATGAAAATTATAGGAGAGGCGCAAGCTTATATGGCATCACAGGGTATTGATCAATGGCAGGATGGATATCCTAGTGAAACATTGATACTTGATGATCTTGCTAATGATGAAAGTTATATTGTTAAAAATGAGGAAAATACTATTATAGGTACAGCTATGTTTACTGCTAATTTGGAGCCTGATTATAATATTATTAATGGTAAATGGTTGACTCCTGATGATGCTAAATATGGTGTTATTCACCGAATAGCAGTAGGAGGGAATAATAGAGGAACAGGCATAGCGAAATTCATTATTAAGGAATGTGAGCAATATCTTATAAAAAACAATATAGCATCCATGAGGATAGATACTCATGTGGATAATATAGGAATGCAAAGTTTAATAAAAGGGCTGGGCTATATTTATTGTGGAATAATATATTTAGAAGATGGTGATAAACGACTTGCGTTTGAAAAAATACTAATGGAATAAGTCTTCAGTAGGTAGTCTTCAGTGCGTAGTAGCTTTGAACTTTAAACTTTATACTTTTTAAACACTAGTAATTACT
>JAOZSY010000207.1:0-2923 GCA_029939445.1 Bacteroidales bacterium | reverse complement strand
GTAGTAGATTTACTTGATAAAGGAGAATTGAGAACTGCGGAGCCAATAAATGGTGAGTGGCAAGTAAATGAGTGGGTAAAGAAAGCTGTAATTTTATATTTTCCAATCCAAAAGATGGAAAAGATTGTAAATGGTCCTTTTGAGTATCACGATAAAATAGCTCTTAAGAAAGATTTTGATAAACTAGGCGTACGTGTTGTGCCTGATGGCATTGCTCGCTACGGATCCTATTTAGCACCTGGAGTAATTATGATGCCTTCTTATGTAAATATTGGTGCTTATGTTGGCTCTGGAACCATGGTTGATACTTGGGCTACTGTTGGCAGCTGTGCTCAAATTGGTGAAAATGTGCACCTTAGTGGTGGTGTTGGTATTGGTGGAGTATTAGAGCCTGTGCAAGCTGCTCCGGTAATTATTGAAGATGATTGTTTTATAGGCTCTCGTTCGATAGTTGTTGAGGGTGTTCACCTTGAGAAAGAGGTTGTACTTGGCGCTAATGTGGTAATTACTAAAACCACTAAAATAATTGATGTTTCGGGCAGTGAGCCCATAGAATATGTTGGTCGTGTGCCAGCACGCTCGGTGGTAATTCCTGGTACTTATCCCAAGCAGTTTCCTGCTGGAGAATATCAGGTAGGTTGTGCTTTAATTATTGGAAAGCGCAAGGAGTCTACCAATAAGAAAACATCATTAAACGATGCTCTTCGTGAGCATAATGTAGCTGTATAAATTGATTTGGAAAGAACATATAAAAGCTTTTGAAGGTTATTTGCGTATCGAACGTGGGTTATCGGAGAATTCTGTGGAGTCATACATTCGCGATATTCATAAGCTTGAGCAATATGTAGAAATGGAAAAGCAATCTGTTACTCCTGAATCACTTATACTATCAGACTTACAAAGTTTTATTCATTATATATCCAACTTAGGAATAGAAGCGAGCTCACAAGCTAGACTTATTAGTGGCATAAGAGCCTTTTATAAGTATATGAATATTAGCGGAATAATGGAATCTGATCCCTCGGAGTTGTTGTTGCAGCCCAAAGTAGGCCGTAAGCTTCCTGATACAATTAATAATAACGAAATAGATTTGCTAATATCAGCAATAGATTTGAGCAAACCCGAAGGCGAAAGAAATAAAGCTATTATTGAAGTTTTATATGCTTGTGGTTTAAGGGTTTCGGAACTTACAAATCTTAAGATTAGCAATCTATACCTTAATGATGAGTTTGTAAAAGTTGTGGGCAAAGGAAGTAAAGAAAGACTTGTACCGATTGGACAATCAGCCATTAAGCAATTGAATATTTATGTAAATCAAGTGCGTGTTCACCAAGAAATAAAAGATGGTTTTGAGGATTTTGTATTTCTAAATAGGAGAGGTAGATCACTCACAAGAGTAATGATATTTACTATAATAAAAGACCTTGCCGAACGAGTAGGCTTAAAGAAAACAATTAGCCCTCATACTTTTCGTCATTCCTTTGCAACGGAGCTTGTGGAACGGGGTGCCGACTTGAGAGCAGTACAAGAAATGCTGGGTCATGAATCAATTACTACCACTGAAATTTACACGCATTTGGATAGGAGTTATCTAAGGTCAACATTATTACAATATCACCCAAGAGGAAAATAATATTTTATGAGAATCACACTATTACTAATACTTCTTTTTACTATAAATACACTTAATGCGCAAGTAGTAAGAGATGAATATAATAAGGGCAAAAGGTATTTCAAGCAGAAAGAGTATAAAAAAGCAAAGCAGAAGTTTACATATGTAATTAATCATAATACAGGCTATTATGAAGCATATACATATCGTGCGCGAACATATATAGCCCTGAATATGGTCGATTCTGCTTTCTTAGATTTCAAAACCTCCATAAAGCAGAAGAAAGATTTTCTTCCTAATTACTATTTTCGAGCAAAATTATTTTTTGACCAGAAAGAATATGATAAATCTGAGAAAGACTTAAATTTTGTTATTAAAAAAAAAGATAATTATACTCCAGCATTATTACTTAGAGCAAGAATTTACGAGCAAAGAGGCGATGATAAATTAGCTTTTAGTGATTATAATTCGCTAATAAATAGCGGCGCAAATTATTATGAAATTTATTACCGAAGAGGTCTTTATTATAGCAAACATCGACAGAATACCGCTGCAATAAAAGACTTTAATAAAGCAATATCCTTAAAATCAACTTATGCTCCTGCATACTTTGCTTTGGCTAATTCGAGTCAAATATTGGGAGAAACTACTGAGGCACTGAAGTATTATTCAACAGCTATAAAGCTTAATGAATCATATAAAGAAGCCTATGGGCAACGAGCATATTTATATTATTACCTAAAAAAATATGAACTAGGTCTTGACGATGATAGGCATACAGTTTCATATTTTAAACTTCGCCAAGACACATTATTTATTAGAATGGCAAAGGCAGAAATAAATCTTAATGACTTAACCTCAGCTGATAGGTATTTATCAAAAGCATTAAGTGCAAATCCCAAAAGCACTGATGCATTATTAATGAGAGCTGATGTAGCAGTAAAGCGTGATAGAGCTAGCACAGGACTTTCATATTTGCGACGTATTCATAATATTGATCCTAATAATTATGAATCGTGGTATCTGCAAGCCCAAATACGCTACGACAATAAGGAATATGAAAAAGCTGTGGAATCGCTTAATGCCTGCATTGAAATTTATGATTTACCAAAAGCATATTATTTACGAGGCGCCACCTATAGTGCACTTTATGATAGCGATAATGCTTGTAAAGACACCCGTAAAGCTGCTTCATTAGGACATAGACAAGCCAAAAAAGACCAAGATAGAGTTTGTAAAGGAGAACGTTAATTATATGTATCACGGGCTTCTAGCCCGTAGATTCTAATACAATTACAACAAACTCTGATT
>JAOZSY010000033.1:14907-16009 GCA_029939445.1 Bacteroidales bacterium | reverse complement strand
AAAACAAGTAAAAAAAGATACCTCATTTTTATTTACTTTTGACTTATATTAATAATAGACAATAAGTATGGCAGGAAATTCTTTTGGAACATTATATAAAATAAGCACCTTTGGCGAATCTCATGGTGAAGCAATTGGCGGGGTAATTGATGGATTTCCTTCAAACTTTGAAATAGATATGAATAATATCTTATTCGAGCTCAAACGCAGAAGCACTAATCAAGGTGTATTCAGCTCTGAAAGGAAAGAGGCCGATAAGTTGGAAATACTTTCAGGAATATTTGAAGGTAAAACTCTTGGCACTCCCATTGGTTTTATAATTAGGAACAATAATGCAGTTTCAAAAGATTATAAAGAGCTAGAAAACGTATATAGGCCATCGCATGGAGACTATACATACGAAAAGAAATATAATCATCGTGATTATAGAGGTGGAGGAAGATCCTCAGCAAGAGAAACTACTTCAAGAGTAGTTGGAGGCGCCATTGCAAAGCAATTCTTAAAATCAAAAGGTATAGAAATAAATGCATGGGTAAACCAAATATATAATATTGCAGCTACCAATGATGATAATGTTTTATTTGAGCAAATAGAAAGTAGCCCATTACGATGCCCTGACACAAATGCTGAGAGTTTGATGTTAGAGGAAATAAATAAAGCCAAAAAAGAAGGAGACACTTTAGGTGGAGTAGTCCGTTGTAGAATAACTGGATTAGGTGTCGGAATTGGAGAACCCGTATTTGATAAATTAAACGCTAAGCTTTCTCATGCAATGATGAGTATTAATGCAGCAAAGGGATTTGAATTAGGAAGTGGATTTAACTCTACAAAAATGAAAGGCTCTGAACATAATGATGAGTTTATTACAAAGGATGGAAACATTACTACTAAAACCAATAATAGCGGAGGAATTCAAGCTGGAATTTCTAATGGAGAACCTATCTTATTTAACACCGCTTTTAAGCCAATAGCTAGTATTTATAAAAAACAGCAAACTATAAACAAGGATGGCGAAAGTGTATCTATTTCCATAAAGGGAAGACACGATGTATGTGTTGTACCTAGGGCTGTACCAATTGTAGAGGCAATGGCTGCAATGGTT
>JAOZSY010000033.1:7996-14897 GCA_029939445.1 Bacteroidales bacterium | reverse complement strand
GGATTATCTTTTAATTGCAAATAAAGAAAACAAATAATAAAATACATTTACTATTTATTAAATAAGTAAATATTCAAAAAAAAAGAAATGAGTAAAACAATAAAAGTTATAGCAATTATCATTGCCTTATTTATAGGTGGTCTAATTATTACACCTTACTTTTTTAAGGATAAAATAACAGAGGCTGTTAAGGTCGAAATTAATAATAATGTTGATGCTACTGTTGATTTTAAAGATGTTAGTTTAAACCTATTTTCTGATTTTCCTAATTTTACATTTAGCATCAAAGAATTTTCAGTAATTGGAAAAAATAATTTTGAAGGTTTGGTTTTATTTAAAAGTGAGGACATAAGTTTAACCTTAGATTTAGGCAGTGTAATTGCTGGAAATTATACTATAAATAGCATTTTTCTAAACAATTTGCAAATAAATCTTTTGACATTAAAAGACGGGAAAACCAATTGGGATATAGCCCTAGAGGAAGAGAATACAGAAAGTGATAATTCTAAAAACGCAAACAGTAGTGCTACCGATAGTAAACCCGAAAATGATGAAGTATTAAGATTTGAGATTGAACTATTTGAAATAGAAAATGCAAACATATCTTATATCGATAAACAAGATAATATCAGTAGTATTCTAAATGATTTTGACATAACCTTAAGTGGGAATTTTACGGAAAATGATGCTATAATAAATCTTAATTCTAGCATTAAGGAGATGAGTGTTAAGATGGATGGAATAAATTATTTTACGAAAGCAGAGGTGAATTTTGACGCAAAACTAATAAGTGACTTAGAAGCTTCGAAATATACTTTTGAGAAAAATAAAATGGAGATAAATGATGTTGCATTAAATTTTGATGGCTATATAGCAATGCCTGATGATAATATATATACAGATATAAAATTTAGCTCATCAAACAATAGTTTTAAGAGTTTCATGTCACTGATACCAGCTTTTTATATGGATGGTTATGAAGATATTAAGACAAGTGGCAATTTTGATATTTCGGGTTGGGCGAAAGGTAATTATAACGAAGAAAAAATGCCCTCATTTAGTATTAATATGAGTATTAAAGATGCAAGTCTTCAATATCCCGATTTACCAAAATCAATAAACAATATTAATGTTTCAACAATTATTGATAGCAAAACTTCTAATTTAGATGATATGGTTATAGATATTAGCAAATTTGAATGTAAGATTGCTAATAATCCATTATCCTTTTCAATGAAACTCAAAACCCCTTTAACCGACCCTAACTTGGATGCAAAAGTTAAATGCGACATTAAGCTATCTAGTATTAAAGATGTGATTCCAATGGATGATGGCATGGACATTACGGGTCAAATAGTTTCTAATATAAGTATTAAAGGAAAACAATCTGACTTAGATAAAGGGAGATATAATAAATTTAATGCTAGCGGTCTTGTCAAACTTATCGACATTAACTATAAGAGTAGCGACTTCCCTACTGGAATAGTTATACATAAGGCTTTAATGAAATTCTCGCCAAGGTATATTAGTGTTGATAATTTCACTACTACATATAATAAGAATACAATTGAGTTGAATGGAAAAGTCTCAAATTATTTTGGTTATGCACTAAATGACGGAACTTTAAACGGGCAATTTAAGTTTTACTCTAAATACATCAATTTTAACGATTTTATAGAAGAAAGTTCTACTATTCAGAATACTAATAATGCAGAATTAACTTCTAATAGTAATGACAACTCTAGCAATACAACTTCTAGCGCAATTGTTGTACCTAGCAATATAAATATAAGCATGCAATGCGTTATTGGTAGAGTAAGATATGAAGACATTAATATTAGAACAATCTATGGAAAACTACGAATTAAGGATAGTAAAATTAAGCTTAATGATTTAAAGATGGATATGCTTGGTGGCAAAATGAAAATGAATGGCACATTTAGCACTGTAAACCCTGATACGGCCACTGTTAATTTTGTACTAGGAATGCAGAATTTCAAAATTAAAAAGACCTATAAAGCCATGAATACGATTCAGAAACTAGCCCCAATAATGGCAAATGTTACTGGAGATTTTTCTACAATAATTGTATATAATAGTAAATTAAAGCAGAACTTGGACCCTGACCTTGCTACTGTAAATGCAAGTGGAATACTCTCTACTTCAAAATTAACTATTAAAGGATCCGAAAGTATTGAAAAATTAGCTAATGAACTAAAAGTAGACGAACTAAGAGTACTTACAACAACTCCTATGAATATTCCATTTAAGATTACAGATGGTAATTTATTAGTGAAAGAATTTGAAACTACTGTTGACGAGATTCCAGTTACATTTGGCGGCACTACCAAACTCAATCAAGATATTGATTATAATCTAAGGATGGAAGTGCCAAGAGAAAAAATTGGAAGTGATGCCAATTCTGCAATATCACAAATTGAACAAACAGCAAAATCTTTTGGTATAGATGTTAGTGTTAGCAATACAATAATAGTAAAAGCTAAAATAGTTGGAACAACTACTAAACCTGAAGTTAAGCTTGATTTTGCAAAAGGCAAGGAAGAAGCTACTGATGCCGTTAAGGATAAAGCCAAAGAAGAATCGAAGGAGGAAGCCGACAAACAAATTGATAACGCTTCTAAAGAAGCGGACAAACAAATTGATAACTCGGACATGACAGATGAGGAAAAAGAAAAAGCACGAGAACTAAAAAAGAAACTCGAAGAAGAAGCAAGAAAACTTCTTGATTTATGGTAATCGTTTTACGTAGATTAATCCCTTATAATAAAAATAATGATTGACTTATTAATTGGAATATCTTTTTCTTTTGTACTAACAATAATATCATTGCCGATATTAATAAAGATTGCTAGTATCAACAATTTATTTGTTCCCAAAGGATATAGACATATTCATAAGAATAACATTTCTGCATTAGGTGGAATTGCTATTTTTACTAGTTCTACACTTGCATTTATTCTCTTCTCTGACATAGTTAATTATCCTGAATATAAATACATCCTCAGTAGTGCAATACTAATGTTTATAATTGGTGTAAGAGATGATTTGTATGATATAAAACCAGGAATAAAATTAATTGGTCAGCTTATAGCTATAGTTTTATTAGTTGTATTTGCCGGTGTGAAAATTGAATTTTTAGTACACTTTATTGATGGTAAACTAGGCTCAATATTAGACATACTACTTACAATACTTATTATGACTACCGTTATTAACGCCTATAACTTTATTGACGGGGTTGACATGTTAGCGGCATCCATAGGGTTTGTAATACTTGGAAGTTTAGGACTCTATTTCTTTATTCTAGATCAAACTGATTATAGCTTAGCATTGCTTACCATTGCATTCTCGCTTTTAGCTTTTATGTACTTCAACTACTCCCCTGCCAAAATATTTATGGGCGATACTGGTACATTAACCATAGCCCTTATTATGTCTATTAGTTTAATTAAACTTGAAGAAATCAGTAATGTTGTAGATAGTCAATATGTAATTCAGAATGCCCCTGCTATTTCATTTGCACTAATTTCGTTAATATCTTTTGACTTAATAAAAGTAACTATTCAACGGATTTACAAAGGAGTATCAATATTTAAAGCAGATACAACACATATACACCATTTATTGTTAGATATAGGGCTAAAGCATAATCAAATAGCAGCTATTATATCAAGCTTTATAGTATTACAACTAATAATAAGCCTTATTGCTGACAGAAATAATTTCAATATTATTATTATTATTGCAATTAATACAATCCTTATTATAACCCTTTATACTATTATATGCTATATATGGAAGCGCAAAACAACATTTAATAAATAATTACCGTATAAAAAGCTGGCCTTAAAGACTATAAAAAAATATTTATTTAATTAAATATGGTTGCAAATAACAAACAAAATATTACATTTGCAGCCGGGTAAGTCTTATACGACCAGCTCCTACTGAACTCCCCCAGGACCGGAAGGTAGCAAGGGTAGGTGGTTGAGCGGTGCGATATAAGTAGCTTACCCTTTTTTTGTACAATCTATTTTCATTATAAAAATTATGAATCCTGAAATTTTTAACTCAAGGTTGGAAGACAAAAATCTAGAAGATCTCACTGAAACACTTATAAAAGAATTAGATAGTAATAAGGAAGATATATCTATTCTACATCAGCTTGCTATAGTTTATAAGAAAATAAATGAATTAGTAAAAGCTGTAAATATCTATATTACAATACTTGAAATAGACCCCGATAACAAGATTGCTATTTATGAAAAAGGTGTTACACAAGCAATAGTTGCACAATCGCAATTGGATATCTATGGTTGTACTAATACACATATGGATCCTTGGACATAAATTACATAATATTATAACGGAGTGGTTAATACAATTAACACAAAGCAATAAACATGGATAAGATTAAACTTGTTATTTGGGATCTTGACGAAACATTTTGGAAAGGGACCCTTTCTGAGGAAGGAGTTACTCTAATCGATAAGAATATTTCTTTAATAAAAGAGCTTTGTGACAGAGGAATAATGAATAGTATCGTTTCAAAAAATAATTTTGATGACGCTAAAAGTAAATTAATAGAATTTGACATATGGGACTATTTTGTTTTTCCTATAATTGATTGGAAACCTAAAGGCCCTGCAATAAAAGAAGTTATTAAACAATGTCAATTGCGTGATATAAATGTTTTATTTTTAGATGACAACCATTTAAATCTAGAAGAAGCTAAATATTATAATTCTGCATTACATACAGAAGACCCTAAGATTATTCCTGAATTATTAGACCATAAAGCTTTTAAAGGAAAAGACGACACTAAACATACAAGATTAAAACAATACAAAGTTTTAGAAAGTAAATTTAAGTCAAGCTTAAACTATGAAGATAATAATAGTTTTTTAAGAGATTCAAATATAACTATTGAAAAAATAGAAGGTAGTAAACTATTAAATGAAGTTGATAGAATTATTGAGTTATTAGAACGCACAAATCAACTTAATTATACTAAGATTAGATCCAATAGTGATGAAATAAGCAGTTTGCTTAATGACAAAAATTATAAATCAACACTAATAAAAGTTTCTGATAATTTTGGGGATTATGGAATAGTTGGATTTATTTCTTTAAACACAAAGAATAACTATTTAAAACATTTCACCTTTTCATGTAGAATACTTAACCTTGGTATAGAACAATATTTATATGCTATATTAGGTTTTCCTATGATTGATGTTATTCCTGATGTTGCAATTAAATTAGATAAATCACATCCTGATTGGATCTCAGAAATAAAAAAGAATGATTTAATCAAAATAAAGCCACTAGTAAGTAATAATAAGACAAAACGAGTTTTCTTTAAAGGAGGATGCGATCTTGGTCAAATGACTTTTTATTTAAAAAATAAAGGTTTTGATTTTATTGAAGAAACCAATTATTCTGCAAAAAATAATTTTCCCATACACCAAGAACATACACAAGTTACAATTGATTCCCAATCTTTATCTGAAGATGATAAGAGATACGTTGAATCAATGGATTTTATTCCTTTTACAGATAATGAATATTATAAAACTAAATTCTTTACAGAGAAGTCTGATTTGATATTATATAGTCTATTAATGGATTATACTAACGAATTATATTCTCATAAAACTCGAAACTTAGTTTTACCTTTTGGAGGGTACTCACTTCACTGGTCTGACGAGATAAATGACAAAGAATTATTTGCTCGATATGATAAGATGAATATCAATATCCCTAAAAATACTTTTGTGAATTTTAGAAAAGAATTCTCCCATATAGGGCAAATTAGTACAACTAAATTTATTAGCAATTTAGAGGATATTCGTTCCAAAATACCCTCTGAAACACCTATTGTTTTTATGAATGGTGCAGAAATAGATATGCCACAGGCTAAAGAAATTGGAGCAGTCGAGCGTCATAAAATCATGAATAAGGCGTTGGATGAATTTATTGAAAGAACAGAGAATACTTATCTTCTTGATGTTAGAACAGTTGTGAAAGAATCAGTTCAATTAACTGATGGAATAAGACATTATAACAGAGAATCATATAGAGCATTATCAATCAACCTACTTAAAATTCTAGCCTCTATATTAGACGAAAATATAAAAACTAATATTGGTTTATCTACATTAATTAAAGATAAAATATTAGGTAATAAACACATAATAAATACTGTAAGAATAGTTAAGAGTCTTATAAAGAAACAATCATAATAGTATTTTTTGACTTTATTAACTTTATAATAATAATATAGCGTGATTTAATTTTTATACCATACTATTGTGTATATTTGTTGCTAATATTATTATTAATACTAGAAATACAGGTAACAATCAATACTTAATCCTATGAAAATAAAAACTTTGCTCAACGTTTTATTATCAATCCTATTTATTAATAGCATTATAGCACAAAACCCTGGCGACTTAATTAGATACAAACTAATTAATAATACCAATGGTAATATAGGCACTACTATACCTAATGGCTCAATGTTTGGGGTTGGATTATGCAGTATTGGAGATTTAAATAATGATGGTATAATTGATTTAGCTGTTGGGGCACCTCATTACGATGCATATGGAGCAGTTTTTATTCTTTTTATGGATACTAATGGCACTGTCTCAAGCACAACTATTCTTACCCAAAACCAAAATGGTATTACAAACACTGATTCTAACGGATCTTTTGGTTATTTTATTACAAACTTAAATGACATTAATAATGACGGCATTAATGATATTGCTGTTTCTGAGCTATTATGTTCTGATGGAGGAACAAATACTGGCGCTGTTCATATTATTACATTAGATACTAATGGACATGCTACTAGTCAGAATAAAATAAG
>JAOZSY010000033.1:0-7896 GCA_029939445.1 Bacteroidales bacterium | reverse complement strand
ATTGGCGATTACAATAATGATGGGTTTAACGATGTGATTATTGGTTCTCCAAATGATCAAGATGGACCTGGAGGAGCTGGTGCTTTTTACATTTTATACTTAGATACAGGCGCTAACGTACTTTCTTATTCTAAAATTAGTAATAGTGTAGTTTCTGGCTCAAACCCATTTTCAAGCAATTTCTCAACAGGGCTTTCATCCATTCCTGATATTAATGGAGATGGGCTAAACGATTTTGTTTCTGGCGCTTATCGATTAGATGGTGATAAAGGAGGAGTGCATTTCATAACTCTAGATACTAACGATAATGTGAACACACATAATTTGATAAATTACTATGATATTCCAGCATTAAATTCTAGCGATAGATTTGGAAGAACTATTGAATACCTTGGCGATTATAATAATGATGGTAGAATAGAAGTTGCTATTAGCGCTCCATATAATAATTATAATTCTGGTAATGTATATATATTAAGTATTCATTCAGAATTAAGCGTCTCTATAGACAAAACTAATGTACTATGTTATGGAGACTCAACAGGTATAGCAATCGCTAAAACTATTGATATCAACCCTCCATATACATACCTTTGGAGTAATGGATCAACAAATGACACAATTAGCAACCTCCCAACAGGAACATATACTGTTACTGTTACAAATAGCTTGAATACTACTAACACATCTACAACCGTAATTGGGCAAGCTTCACCTATGGTATTAAATACTACTTCAGGTTCTTCTACATGCTTTGGCGACAGTGTTGAAATTTCTTGTCAAGCAAGTGGTGGTTTAGGAATAAAGATGCTGCATTGGGATAACTCATTGCTAAGTGCAGAAAGTCATATGGTAGCTCCGTTTATCACTACAACATATAGTGTATGGGCAAAAGATGCATTCGCCTGCATATCCGATACATCATTCATCACAGTGGATGTAAATCTACCACCAACACCAAACTTAGGAGCAGATACTGTCATATTCCAAACTCAAACAATTGTATTAAATGCAGGAAACTATCAGAGTTATATTTGGAATACTGGTGCTACATCTCAAAGCATTACAGTTGATGGTAGCAATTACGGTTATGGGAATCAAACATATTTTGTAATAGTAACAGATACTAACGGATGTACTGGTAACGATGCCATAACTATTAGTATAATTAATGGAATTGAAAACGGTTCAAAACTAAACCCAATATCTACTTATCCAAATCCAACAAAAGATATCCTAAATATTGATTTTAATAATAATATAGGACTTACAACATTAGAAATTTTTGATATTAAAGGGAAGCTATTAATTTCAAAAAAACTCAATCCTAAACAAGAATTTCTAAGTCTTAATATTAAAGACCTGCCCGTTGGTAGTTATATAATAAAACTAAGCAGTACTAGCAGCACTATATTTACTACAAAAATACTAAAGATATAATTTACAATATTATATAACAAGAAACTACTATTATATATACCAAAGTATACCTCTACTATAGTCTTAATAAATGAGGTGAAAAAAGCCTCTAAGTATCGCCTTTTTTTTTACTTTTGCACAATGGAAAACGCAATACTAATTTTAGACTTTGGGTCGCAATATACCCAACTGATAGCCCGACGAGTACGTGAGTTAAATGTATACTGTGAGATACATCCTTATAATAAAGTTCCTAAGGATCTATCGCAGTTTAAAGGCGTTATTCTTTCGGGGAGCCCATTCTCTGTACGAGATAAAGATGCCCCCGTACCTATGCTAGAAAAAATAAGGGGTGTAAAACCTCTTTTAGGCGTATGCTATGGAGCTCAATCTCTAGCACAAACTGAGGGAGGAAACGTACAACCATCAGAAACTAGAGAATATGGACGTGCTAACCTAGGATATATAAACCAAGAAAGTGAACTTGTTGCAGGCATGAATAACGGTTCTCAGGTATGGATGTCGCATGGCGATACTATCACTAAAATCCCTGATAGTTTTGAAATTATTTCTAGCACCTCTGATGTTGATGTTGCTGGCTTTAAGATAAAAGGTGAAACCACATACGGAATACAATTCCACCCAGAAGTTTATCACTCAAAAGAAGGTATGATGCTTTTAAAGAATTATGTGGTAAATATTTGTGGTTGTGATCAATCATGGACTCCAGACTCTTTTGTTGATACAACAGTTGCCGACCTCAAGAAAAAACTTGGAAATGACAAAGTAGTGCTTGGGTTATCTGGTGGTGTTGACTCTTCGGTAGCGGCGGTATTACTAAATAAAGCTATTGGCAAAAACCTATATTGCATATTTGTTGATAATGGCTTACTTCGTAAAAATGAATTTGAAGAGGTGCTTGAGTCATACAATAATATGGGGCTAAATGTGAAAGGAGTAAATGCAAAAGATTTATTCTATAAAGCTTTAGAAGACATTAGCGAACCAGAAGCAAAGAGAAAGGCTATTGGCAAAACTTTTATTGATGTTTTTGACATTGAGAGTAATCTAATAACAGATGTTAAGTGGCTAGCGCAAGGAACAATTTACCCTGATATAATAGAATCTATCTCTGTAAAAGGCCCTTCAGCAACAATAAAATCACATCATAATGTTGGTGGTCTTCCTGACTATATGAAACTTAATATAGTAGAACCACTAAATACCTTATTTAAGGATGAGGTAAGACGAGTTGGAAAAGCTATGGGTCTTAAATCTAGTTTATTAGGCCGTCACCCCTTCCCTGGTCCTGGATTAGGTATCCGAATCCTTGGCGACATTACTGCTGAGAAAGTAGAATTATTACAGAATGTTGATTATATCTTTATTAAAGGATTGAAAGATAGTGGATTATACGATGATGTATGGCAAGCTGGGGCTATGCTATTACCTGTGCAATCTGTTGGAGTAATGGGCGATGAGCGAACATACGAAAAAGTAGTTGCATTAAGAGCTGTGGAATCAACAGATGGTATGACAGCTGATTGGGTTCATTTACCATATGAGTTTCTAGCAAAGGTATCTAACGATATAATTAATAAAGTAAAAGGTGTAAACAGAGTTGTATACGATATTAGTTCAAAACCACCTGCAACAATAGAATGGGAATAGAGTATTTAAGAAACAAAATAATATTAATTTTCGAAGATACGAAATAATAAAAAATCAAAATAAGCGCACTAAATAAATATTTAAGTGCGTTTATGTTTTATTATTACTTTTATTTTTTAAATAATACTTTTAACATATTATAGGTTAAACATGAATATGCGACAAATAACATTTACAATATTCACATTATTTTTACTATTGTCCTCTTTAAATGTAGATGCTCAAACTACTGAGGTTGCAGTATCTACAGAAATAATTAAAGACACTAATGGTAAGAGGTTTTATCATCACCATATTCATAAGGGAGAAACCCTTTATGCTATTTCCAAAGCATATAAAGTCACAATTGATAGCATAGAATATTATAATAAAGGAATAACTGAAGGAATAAAAATAGGCGAAGAACTAAGAATACCAATTTATATTGCTCAAGTTCCAGGACCTTTACCAACTCCTGAAGACACAATTGCTCCCCAAGGATTTATTTATCATAAGGTTATAAAAGGTGAAACATTATACCGCATTTCTTTTAATTATCAAGTAAAAATTGAAGAGCTAAAAGCACATAATCCAAAACTCACTTCAGAAATACACGCTGGTGATTGGATACTGATACCTAATAAAGAAACTCAAAAATTGGTAATTGCCAAGGAGCAATACGACAGTTTAGTAGATTATAAAATTGGTTGGTTTGATAATTATTATAGACTTGAGAAAAAATTTCACTTAAATAAAGAACAGCTAGAGCAAATAAACCCACAATTAATTAAAGATGGGGTAAGACGAGGACTTACAATAAAAGTTCCCTGTGCTAAAAATGATACTATACCCAATTTCGAAGAAGTTGTATTAGACTCTATTCCCGAACAAGAACTAATATCAAAAACAGATACTATTAACCATGCTTGTAAAAAAATAAAATTTAACAGACGTACATACAAAATTGGACTTATGTTGCCATTATTTGCAAATCTAGAAAAAGATATTCGAGTTGATAATGAATTAATGATAAAAGAGATAAAAGATTATAAATCATTCAGATTTATCGATTTTTACGAAGGAGCATTATTGGCATTAGATAGCTTAAAAAAACTTGGATTTAAGGCTGAACTATATGTTTGGGACACTAAAGCTAGTGTTAGCGTTACTGATTCTATTTGTAATCTTGAAAAATTTAAGGAATTAGATCTCGTTATTGGACCTTTATACTCTAAGAACGTAGAAGTTGTTAGGAAACATATTGGAAATAATGCTATTAAACTTGTTGAAATATTTAGCCAAACAGAATTACCTATTGATACTAATGCTCAACATTTTGAAATAAGATCAACTTCTAAGTTCAAATATAATGAGCATATTAGATATATAAACGATAGTTTACCAAACTCTAAGATAATAATTATACATAGAAACAGACCTAGCGAATTAAGTAAACTAGCAATAATTGATAGCACATTATTTGAAACTCAGTTTAATATTGACAGTTCCAGAGTTTCTGTTTATGTATATAATAACAATATAGTAGATATTCTTAGTAATTTAGAAATTAACAAAACTAATATTCTAATAAACCTAATTGATAACGAAGCTATAATAAGTGATTTTCTTCGTCAGTTATACCTTCTAAAGAATGATAATGAGGACGAAAGTAATTATGACATTATGGTTATGGCTAATAATATAGTTTGGGGTAAATATAAAACATTGGAGGTTAAATATCTTAATGATTTGAGATATACATATACTGTAGACTATTATATTGACTACGACGATAAAGATGTGATAATTCCTTTCGAAAACAAATACTATAAAACATATTCTAGAATTCCATCAAAATTAGGATTTATTGGACATGATATAATGTGGTATTTTGGAAATGCTTTATACGACCATTGTATTAACTTTTCGGAATGTGTATATCAAATGAACTATCATACAATGCATAATAATCTCCTCTTTGAAAAAGTAAAAGTTGGACTATTTAGAAATGAGAATACAAATTTATTGCAGTATAAAAATTACAATATAATAAAGAAGAATTAGTAATGCGAGGAGATAATACTATACTATTTATTATTATAGCAGTTGTATTAGGTCACTTTATTGTTGGAATTGCGTACTTAATTTACAAAATTTACGGTAAAAAAAATAAATGATAATGTAATCTATATATTATTTTGCATAATTAAATCAGAATAAATATAATGTACCTTTGTCATATAAAATGAATATAATTATGAGTATAAATACAATATTATTAGGAATGTTTGGCGGGCCAGAGATTCTAGTGGTTATGGCAATCGTAGTTCTACTTTTCGGTGGAAAAAAAATTCCTGAATTAATGCGAGGATTAGGAAAAGGTATGAAGGAATTTAAAGATGCTACCAAAGATATAAAGAGTGAAATAAATGATGCTACTGGAGATATTAAAAAAGAGATTAGCGATATTGATCCAACCAAAGAACTAAGAAAATAGGTACTATATTTATTATGAGTAATAAGAATTTAACTAAGCCACAAAATACTGAATTAGCAGAAGTACGTAAAGATACTGATATGAGCTTCTGGGATCATTTAGATATACTACGATTTTCTATAATGAGGTCTTTTGCTGTAGTATTTATTTTAGCAATTATAGCCTTTTATTTTACCGATTTTGTATACTCTCAGATAATACTAGGCCCAAAAAATCCAGATTTTATTACGAATCAGCTATTTTGCGAATTAGGAAATATAATTGGAGCTCCAAGTTTATGTATCAACCAAGGCGATTTCAAACTCAATAACTTTGAGATGGCTGGGCAATTTAAAAGTAATCTACTTATTGCTCTTGTTGCAGGCATAATAGTAGCAATGCCATATATCCTTACCGAAATGTGGTATTTTATCAGACCCGCATTATCTATAAAAGAGCGAAAAGGTGTTAGAGGCTTTATTTTTGTTACTAACTTTTTATTCATTACAGGTATTTCTTTTGGCTATTTCTTGATTGCACCTTTAGCAATTAACTTTCTAGTTTCGTGGACATTGAGCCCCGATATAGAAAACACCTTACGATTGGGATCTTATATTAGCATGGTAGTAATGATATCATTAAGTACAGGAATAGTCTTTCAACTACCTGTTCTTATATACTTCTTAGCACGAATGGGAATTGTAACCGCTGCTCTACTAAAAACATATAGAAAACATGCTATTGTAGCGTTCTTTCTGCTTTCAGCATTAATAACACCTCCAGATGTTTTTAGTCAATTTTTAGTAGCACTTCCTTTGATTTTATTATACGAAATAAGTATTAAAATCGCAAAACGCGTTGAGAAGAAAAGGATTCAAGAATTATAGTTTTATCACTATAGAAGATTATTTATTAATAATAAAAGTACTTTATTATGCAAGTAGAAAACCAAACAACTAAGCAAAAAGCCGTACATATAAACATTGTTGATAATGTATATGGCAGCATTGCCGAAATTGGTGGAGGACAAGAAGTAGCTAGAGCTTTTTTTCAGGCAGGTGGTGCTTCTGGCACCGTTGCTAAAAGTATTTCGGCATACGATAAAACATTCTCTGATTACTATTATAATAATAATAAACCCGGGAGATATGTTGCTGAAGATAGGGTTACAAAGATGCTTCAGAATGAATATTCTGATTTACAAAACGTTATCTCTGAAAATAAAGACTGTGAAACAAAGTTTTTCTCATTTGCCGATACTGTCGAAACGCTAAACTATCATAAGGATAATAAACCACATGGTTGGATGGGAGTTCGATTTCAGGGAAGTAATAGAGCAGAACCCAATGAGGTGAAAATTCATTTCAACTTACTAGAAAATGATGGCAATCTTCAGCAATACACTCTTGGCAGCTTAGGAATAAATCTTATTTATGCATGTATTCATTATCATACTAAACCAAATACTTTCTTAAAATCACTTATGGACAATCTTGATTCTGACAGAATTGAAATTGATTTGATTAATATGGAAGGTCCTGATCTTGATTATGTAGATAATCGACTTTTAGGAGTTCAGATGGTGAAGAACGGAATGACTAATGCTGTAATGTTCGATAAAGATGGCAACATTAATCGCCCAGGAGATATGCTTTACAAAAAAGACGTAGTTGTCATTAGAGGTAGCTTCAGACCAATTACTTATGTGGGTTTCGACATGATTAAAACTGCCATAAGAATGCTAAAACGTGAGGGTGATTATAAGAAAGAAAACTCCATAGTTCTTTGCGAAATTACAATGAGAAACTTAATGGCCAGTGGAGAACTTGATGAAAGAGATTTCTTAGCAAGAGTTAATATCTTAAATGGGATGAACCAAAATGTAATGATCTCAAACTATAGTTATTTCTATCGTTTATCAGAATATTTTAATAGTTTTAATATTAATAAGCTAAGGCTTGTAATTGGTATACCTACCCTACTTAACCTTGTGCAAGATAAGTTTTATAAAGATTTGCATGGTGGAACTCTTGAAGCATTTGGAAGACTTTTTGCTCGTAATGTAAAACTATATGTATACCCTTTATTAAAAAATAAAAGATTACAAACAGGGAAACTTCTTAATGTAGACGAAAGTATTTTCTATTTGTATCAGCACTTGCTCAATAACGATAAAATTGTTGATATGGATAATATGAATAGAGCTTGGCAAGGCATATTTGCCCGCGATGTACTTAATATGATTAAGAATGGTGAAGATGGTTGGGAAGAAAAAACTCCTAGATTTGTTTCAAACTATATTATTAATAACAAACTTTTTGGGTATAATAAAGAAGAAACTAACACTAAAT
>JAOZSY010000206.1 GCA_029939445.1 Bacteroidales bacterium | reverse complement strand
TTAAATTTAGTTCCTAAGTATTCTCCATCTTGAAAGTCGTTTCTTAAGCCTGTTTGCATATTCATGATAAGATCAACATTCTTTAAGAGCTCTTGTTTTTCGTCAGGGATTATATTTCTATAGGTAGTTGTGTCACCTTGTCGTTGCGAGTAGCCAATATTAAATATTAGAGTTGCAAATAATATAGATAATAGAATTTTCATATGTGAATTATTTAAGATTTATAATTAAAAAAATAATACCAATTTGGAATCTGGTCAACTTTTATATTGATTTATTGAAGATTCCAAATTGGTATAAATATTTATCTTAATACTTAATAAAAAGCTCTTGTAATTTTTCTCTGCTCATATCCTTATCTTTCTGTAAAGCTAGCATCAATAATATTCTTGCTTTCTGTGGATTTAATTCATCAGAAGAAACGGTTCCATAATCTTGGTCAACAACCTCACCATGTATTAAAACAGCTCCTACAGGAACACGAGTAGCTCTTACAACAGGAATACCTGAAGCAGTAGCTCTTTTAGCGGCTTCTAATGTTCCTTTATTCATATTTCCATCGCCTACTCCTGCAATGATAATTCCTTTTGCACCTGCCTTTATCATTATATCAATTAGGTCAGTTGACATATCTGCACATCCATATACAATATCTACACGAGGTAGCTCTTTAATTCCATCCATAGAAAAGTCACTATTTACAGTATGTACACCATGTGGCTCATGAAAAAACTCAACTAGTCCAAAGTTAGCTGTTCCCAATTGACCATGTTCTGGAGACATAAAAGCGTGAACGGGTGTAGTTAACATTTTTTTTACAGCATGTGCCGAAAGAATAACATCGTTTATTACAACTACTACTCCTTTTCCATGAGCTTCAGCAGATGCAGCAACAGCTACACCATTATATAAGTTTAATGGACCATCGGCACTTAATGCAGTTGATGTACGCATTGCAGCAACTAATACCACAGGCTTTTCGCTTTTTACAACAAGATTTAAGAAGAAAGCTGTTTCTTCTTGAGTATCTGTTCCGTGAGTAATTACTATTCCATCAACATCATCTTTTGCTAATAGTTCATTTATACGATTTGCTAATGTAATCCATACTGCAACACTTATATCTTGAGAACCTACATTTACTGTTTGCTCGCCAGTTAAGTTAGCAAGTTTTCTTATATTAGGTACTGCATCAATCATTGATTCTATACCAATCTTTCCTGCAGTATAACTTGAGCCTGTAGCGCTGGATCCTTCACCTGCAATTGTTCCACCTGTTGCTAGTATAACAATGTTAGGAAGTTTTTTGTCTTGTGAAAATGTAGCTGGTGTAATTGCAATTATTAGCAGAATCACCAATAAACTCTTTAAAAATAGTTTTGTTTTCATTATTGTAAATTTATAAGTTAATATTTGATTTATTTATTTTTGTATTTCGATTTATCAAGACCAGTCATATTTTCTGGTGATAATATTTCTTGAATTTGTTCTTCTGTTAATAAATTCTTTTCACGAACAAGCTCAAGAATTCCTTTTCCCGTTTCCATAGATTCTTTTGCTAATTCATCACCAACATGATGCCCTAATACAGGGTTAAGTGCAGTTACAATTCCAATGGTTGTTTCCATATTCTTTTTATGGACGTCTTCATTTATTGTAATACCACTCACACATTGTTCGCGAAAGGTTTTCATGGTATTAGACAATAATATTTGCGATTCGAAAATTGTCAATCCAACAACTGGCTCGTAAGCATTTAATTGCAAATCACCATCAGAAGCTGCAATATTTACTGTTACATCATTACCTATAACTCGGTAGCTAACCAATGCCATTAATTCTGGTATTACTGGGTTTACTTTGCCAGGCATTATTGAAGAGCCAGGTTGGCGTGGAGGTAAGTTTATTTCGAATATGCCATTTCTTGGGCCTGATGATAGAATAATTAAATCATTAGAAATTTTAGATAATGTAGTTGCCATGGTTTTTAATGCCGATGAGTAAACTACAAATGAATGCAGACTAGAAGTAGCAGCAATCATATCGTCAGCATTTACAAACTCAAAGCCTGATGCTTTGTTTAAATGCTTTATTACATAAGTATCGTATCCTTTTGGAGCGTTTAATCCTGTTCCAATTGCAGTGCCACCCATATTTAAGGTTAATAATGCACTGCTGGCAAATTTTAAATTTGCTATGTCCCATTCAAGCATAGATGCATAAGAATGAAACTCTTGCCCAACGGTCATAGGTACTGCATCCTGCAACTCAGTTCTTCCCATTTTTACCACTTCAAGATATTTATTGCCTAATACCCTAAATTCTTTTGCTAGTAAGCTAAGCTGTTCAGTTAGTCTAGTATTATGCAAAAGCATGGTAAGTTTTAATGATGTTGGATATGTATCATTTGTTGATTGAGACATATTTATTTCATCATTTGGAGAAATTTTATCATATTCTCCAATTTTAAATCCCGCCTTTTCAAGAGCAATATTTGCAATTACTTCATTTGCATTCATATTGGTAGAAGTTCCAGCTCCTCCTTGGTATAAATCAATTTTGAATTGATCAATATAGTTTCCATTTATTAATTCCATACAGCCAGGCTCAATTAGTTTAAGCATTTCTGGCTTCATTTTGCCAGCTTCTGTATTTGCTTGTGCTGCAGCTAACTTAATCATTCCCCAAGCTTTCATAAAATCAGGATAATCATTGATATACTGTCCTGAAACTTGAAAGTTTTCCATAGCTCGAGCAGCTTGTGCTCCATAATAGGCATCAGTTGGAACTTTTACGTCACCAAGCAAATCTTTTTCTATACGGTACTCTTGAGCCCAAGCTGTTGAAACGGTGCTTCCTAATGTTAGAAAGGCTAATAGTACTATTAGTAGTGTTTTTCTGTTCATAATAATCAAATTAATTGTCTGTAAATATTGGTTTGTAAAATAGGCTTAAGCCATATATGATATTTCCTGTAATTAGAGATTAGTTTTACTATTAAACTATTCTGTAAATTATTTATATGGATGATATTTTCTTGAAACAATAGGTATTTTAATGGCTGTAGAGGTATATATATAGTGTATAAATACAATAAATATATACCCAAGAATTAATAAGATAAGCAAAGTAGTATACATCATATTATTTTGAATTAAGCATTAGAATACTTAAAAGCAAAAGTAGAACTTATTATTTTATTACCCAGTGTATACTAGTGGACAAAAGGCGGACGAAAATAGTGAGCATTATTTCTATTATAATTCTAATGAATAGGGAGCATTCTTAAGCTTAGAATTGTGCAATATAGTCTTCGAGCGAATCTATAGATTCTAGTTCCATTTTTTTTCGGATTCTATATCGGCTCTTTTTAATGCCTTCATTGGTGATATTCAATACTGAAGATATTTGATGTGAGGAAAGATGTATTCGCAAATAAGCACAAAATTTAAGCTCTGATTTTGATAAAGTAGGATGTGTTTCTTTAAGATTTATGAAAAAATTCTTATGTACTTTGGTAAAGCGTAATCTAAAAATTTCCCAATTATCTTGCTCTGTACTTTGAGTTTTTAATTTATTTTGTATACTAGTAAGGTCGTTATATAAATCTGTACCTATGTGCTTTACTAGGAGTTTGTCGATATTTTTTAATGTATCGTCTATTATCTTAGATGTCTTGCTTCTTTCGAGGGCAGTAGTAATTAATTCTCTCTTGTTTGATTCAAGCAATTCTGTAGACTTGAGCTTTTCTTGCTCTTGTAGTTTCTGCTTTTTCTCCAGCAAAATTTGATATGATAAATTCATTCCAATGCCCATAAAATAGGTTTTACCATTATCTTCTAATAGATACCCATCAAATAAATACGGAATAGGTCTCCCGTCTTTAGTGTTAAAAATTGCTGTTACTTGTGCACTACCAGTAGTGAAGATCTGTTGTATTGCCTTTTCAACCTTGGCATATTCTTTTTGATTGGTGAAGGTTTGATAAGGCTGCATATTTAGAAGCTCATTTTTTGAATATCCTAGTTTAGTTTCAAAATTATCATTCCACCTTTTAATATAGAATTTGTCGTCAACCTTTTCGCATAAATAAAATATGCCTGGTAGATTATTAATAAGTATATTATTGAATTCTTTAGAGTTAATAAAGTGATTTTCTTGTAGTTCTATTTTAACTTGATTCAGTTGGTCAATTTTATTATAATAATCTTGCAATTGACTTTTTAGCAAGTTCATTTTAGTTATACGACCTTTTAACTCTTTCTTATCATTATGTATTTTAGTTAGGTTAATTAATATACCAGCCATATACTCTATACCATCAACAATAACTACCGAGCGCATTGCAAGGCAAGGAATTATTCGCCCATGTTTTGTCTCTATACAATATTCAATAATCCTTTCTTTGTCATCTCCATCAACAATAAGTTCAATAAATTTATTGGCAACCCTGTCTTTATCATCTTTACAAATTAGCTCAGTAACAAATTTGTTTTTTAATTCTTTTGCAGAATATTCCAAAAGAATTTCAATATTCTTATTCCAAGTCAAAAGTTTACCTTCTTTAGAAAAGATATAAGCATGCTCAGGCATGCCTTTTATTATCATTTCTAAAGAGAAAGGCACTCCATTAAGGGTATCTTGTTGACTCATATAAGTTCTTGTATTATTAATTGAAAAGTAGTTTCTTTTTTTGAACTACTTAATTGCAAAGTTAGTCGTTTTTCTTATAATCGATATTTATTATATCGAAGAAAAT